>JBGPNG010000200.1:0-4662 GCA_041487395.1 Dongiaceae bacterium | reverse complement strand
CGATAGAGAAGGACATTGCCTCCCGGCCGGCTCCCCACATTGGTGTCGGCAATTGCGGTCAGTGGTCTCGTAATTGACTCCTCGCAATAAGGCACTTGTGTTCTCACCCGGCGCAAGACCGGCACAATAAACGCAAGCCCTGTTGTCCGCTTCGGCTATTCCAAGACATCGCGCGAAACCTAAAGGATGGCCGCTTTCGGGCCGAAACCGGAAGCTTGCGGCCTGGTATCAGCCCCAATTTATGAGTTCACGGCCTAGCAACTAGACGTGGTCATGGCAAGATGTCGGCGGTCCCATAACGCCCTGACAATGCGATTTCCCCTTGCCGGTTCTTCGCCTGGCAGGGATGCTAACCGGGAAGCATAGGTGACGGGTCCATGCCGGTCTTGACATCCGGAATCAATCTGCGGTCGCCCGAGTTCCGGGCCAATGCCGCTGCCATGCAGGCCCATGTGGCGAAGCTGCGCGCTTTGATTGCGGCGGTCGAGCTGGGCGGGGGTGCCAGGGCCCGCGAGCGGCATCTCTCCCGCGGCAAGCTGTTGCCGCGGGAACGCGTCGACCTGCTCCTCGATCCGGGCGCGCCGTTTCTCGAGTTCTCCCAACTTGCGGCATATCAGGTCTATCGCGAGGAGGTGCCGGCCGCGGGCATCGTGACGGGCATCGGCCGCGTTTCGGGGCGCGAATGCGTCATCGTCGCCAACGATGCCACGGTGAAGGGCGGCACGTACTATCCCCTGACGGTGAAGAAGCATTTGCGGGCCCAGGAGATCGCCCAGCAAAATCGCCTGCCATGCATCTATCTCGTGGATTCCGGCGGGGCCTTCCTGCCGAGCCAGGACGAGGTGTTCCCCGACCGTGACCATTTCGGGCGCATCTTTTTCAATCAGGCGAACATGTCCGCTGCGGGCATTTCGCAGATCGCCGTCGTCATGGGCTCCTGCACCGCCGGTGGCGCCTATGTCCCGGCCATGTCGGACGAATCCATCATCGTGCGCGACCAAGGCACGATCTTTCTGGGCGGGCCACCGCTGGTGAAAGCGGCGACGGGCGAGGAGGTGACGGCAGAGGATCTGGGCGGGGCCGATGTCCACGCGCGCCGCTCCGGCGTCGTCGATCACTATGCGCAAGACGATGCCCATGCGCTCTCCATTTGCCGACATATCGTCGCCAACCTCAATCGGCCGAAGACGACGGCGCTCGAACTGGCGCCTTCGGCCGAACCGCGTTTCGATCCGGCGGAGCTGGACGGCGTGGTGCCAGCCGATCTGCGCAAGCCCTACGATGTTCGCGAGGTGATTGCGCGGCTGGTGGACGACAGCGCTTTCGACGAATTCAAGCAGCTCTATGGCACCACGCTCATCTGCGGCTTCGCCCGGCTCTACGGCTACCCGATCGGTATCGTCGCCAACAACGGCATCCTGCTGTCGGAGTCGGCGCTCAAGGGCGCGCATTTCATCGAGCTCTGCGCTCAGCGCGGCATCCCGCTCGTCTTCCTGCAGAACATCACCGGCTTCATGGTGGGGCGCAAATATGAATCCGGCGGTATCGCCAAGGATGGCGCCAAGATGGTGACGGCAGTCGCCTGTGCCAAAGTGCCCAAACTCACCCTCATCATCGGCGGCAGTTTCGGCGCCGGCAATTACGGCATGTGCGGCCGCGCCTATGGTCCGCGTTTCCTCTGGATGTGGCCGAACGCCCGCATCTCGGTGATGGGCGGCGAACAGGCCGCCGCCGTGCTGGCCCAGGTCAAGAAGGACAACATGAAGGAGCCCTGGGCGCCGGAGGCGGAGGAGGAGTTCAAGGCGCCGATCCGTGCACAGTATGAGAAGCAGGGCCATCCCTACTATGCCAGCGCGCGGTTGTGGGACGACGGCATCATTGCGCCCTCCGACAGCCGGCGCGTGCTCGGCCTCGGTCTTTCGGCCGCCCTCAATGCCCCCATCGAGGAAACGCGCTTCGGCGTGTTCCGGATGTAGTGCCATGAGCCATGTGCTGATCGCAACCGACGGCGCTATCGCCACCTTGTGGTTGAACCGCCCCGATATTCACAACGCATTCGACGATGGGCTGATCGGCGAAGTCACGGCCGCCCTCGACCGCCTGGCGAAAGATGCCGCGGTGCGCGTGGTGCTTCTTGCCGGCAAGGGCAAGAGCTTTTCCGCCGGCGCCGATCTCGCCTGGATGAAGCGCATGGCCGGATATTCTCTGGCGCAGAACGAAGCCGACGCGACGGCACTTGCCGCCATGCTTCATCGGCTCGATAGCCTGCCAAAGCCGACCATCGCATTGATCCAGGGTGCCGCCATGGGCGGCGGCGTCGGACTTGCGGCTGCCTGCGACATCGCGATTGCCGCCGACAACGCCGTCTTCGCCCTCAGCGAAACCAGACTCGGCCTTATTCCCGCGGTCATCAGCCCCTATGTCATCTCGGCCATCGGAGCGCGGGCCGCCCGACGCTATTTCCTGACGGCCGAGCGCTTCGACGCGCCGACCGCCCAGACGCTCGGCCTCGTGAGCGCGGTGGTCCCGCCCAACAAGCTCATGGCAGAGGGCGCCCGGGTGGCAGGGCTCCTGCATCAGAACGGCCCACAAGCGGTGGTCGAGGCCAAGCAACTGATTGCGGCCGTCGTTGGCCGGCCGGCCGATGCCGCCCTGCGCGCCGATACGGCGGCGCGCATCGCTCGAGTCCGCGCAACGGCCGAGGGTCGCGAGGGCGTGGCGGCGTTCCTCGAAAAGCGCAAACCGAACTGGCAAGACTGAATGTTCCAAAAGCTTCTAATTGCCAACCGAGGTGAAATCGCTTGCCGCATCATCCGCACGGCACGGCGCCTTGCCATGCGCACGGTGGCCGTCTATTCCGAGGCCGACGCAGGCGCGTTGCATGTGACACTTGCCGACGAGGCGGTGGCCATCGGCGCGCCGCCGGCGCGGGAGAGCTATCTCAATGCCGAGCGATTGATCGCCGCGGCCAAATCTACCGGCGCGGAAGCGATCCATCCCGGCTACGGCTTTCTTTCGGAGAACGCCGATTTCGCCGAGCAGGCGGCAGCCGCCGGTCTCATTTTTGTCGGGCCGCCGCCGAGCGCCATTCGCGCCATGGGCTCGAAGAGCGAAGCCAAGGTTCTCATGGAGAAGGCCAAGGTGCCGGTCGTGCCGGGATATCATGGCGCCGACCAGGCCGATAAAACGCTGGCCGCCGCCGCCGCGCGCATCGGATACCCCGTTCTGCTTAAGGCTTCGGCGGGCGGCGGCGGCAAGGGCATGCGCCGGGTCGACCGGGCAGAGGATTTGGCGGCAAACCTTGCGTCGGCGCGCCGCGAGGCGAAAGCCGCTTTCGGCGACGATCGCATGCTGTTGGAGAAATATCTGATCGGCCCCCGCCACGTCGAGTTGCAGGTTTTTGCCGATAGTCACGGCCACGCGCTGCATCTCTTCGAGCGCGACTGCTCCATCCAGCGCCGGCACCAGAAAGTGATCGAGGAAGCGCCGGCGCCAGGTCTGTCGGCCGATCTGCGCAAACGCATGGGCGACGCCGCGGTCGCGGCGGCGCGCGCCGTCGGTTATGTCGGGGCGGGGACGATCGAATTCATCCTCGATCGCGGCGGCCGGTTCTATTTCATGGAGATGAACACGCGTCTCCAGGTCGAGCATCCGGTGACGGAGATGATCACCGGTCTCGATCTCGTCGAATGGCAGTTGCGAGTGGCGTCGGGCGAGCGCTTGCCGCTGTCTCAGGCGGAGGTCGTTGAGCGCGGCCATGCTTTTGAGGCACGGCTCTATGCCGAGGATCCCACGCGCGACTTCCTGCCGGCGACCGGCCGGCTGCTTCATTTCCACGTGCCGCCATCGACGACGCATGTGCGTGTCGACAGTGGCGTGCGGGCAGGCGACGAAATCTTCATCCACTATGACCCCATGCTGGCCAAGCTAATCGTCTGGGATCGCGACCGGGAATCGGCGCGCCGGCGCTTGGTGGATGCCCTGGGTGCGGCCGAGGTCGTCGGGCTCGCCAACAACGTCGCCTTCCTGCAGGCTCTCGCACGGCATCCGGCCTTCGCCGCCGGTGAGGTCGATACCGGCTTCATCGAACGCCATGGCGAGCGACTGTTCGCCGCACTCCCAGCGGCCGGTGAAGAAATTTTCGCTGCCGCAGCCTTGGCGGTATTGGCGGATGAAGGGCGCCGGGCCGTCAACATCGCCAGCCGTGCCGGAGATCCTCATTCACCTTGGCAATCGACCGATGGCTGGCGTCTCAATCTGGAGGCGCGTCGCGAGTTCCGCTTCATCGAGAGTTCGGCGGAGCGAAAATTCACTCTCGCCTACGGTCGCCATGGCTGTGAGCTCGACTTCGGCAAGGGGCGTATCGCGGCCTCGGCCCAACCGGGCTCGGACGGCCGGATCAGGGTCGATTTCGGCGGCCGATGTTTCGATGCGACCGTGGTGCGCCGGGAATTGGAATTCCATATCTTCGTGAGCGGCACCGCCTATCGCTTGACGATGGTCGATCCCTTGGCGGCGGCCGAAACGATCGAGGCGCCCACCGGGCGTCTTACCGCCCCGATGCCGGGCCGGATCGTTCATCTTCATGTCAAGCAGGGCGATCGGGTGAAGCATGGCGATACGCTGCTCGTACTCGAAGCCATGAAGATGGAGCACAGTATT
>JBGPNG010000199.1:0-4665 GCA_041487395.1 Dongiaceae bacterium | reverse complement strand
CTGGATGACGTTATTGGGGATCTCGCACATCACATAAACCTCAAGCCCGTTTTCGCCGCGTTTCAGGCCATTCTCCGCCATTGCCTTGATGACGCGCCGCCCCTCTTCGACGCGGCGGCAGAAGGGTACCATGACGCGGAGATTCGTTAGCCCCATCACGTCGCGCACCCGGCGAAGAGCCGCACACTCTAGAGCGAATCCGGCGGCATAGGCCGGATGTGCGTAGCGTGACGCGCCACGGAAGCCGAGCATCGGGTTCGCCTCCTTGGGCTCGAATCCGGCACCGCCGATCAGACTTGCATATTCGTTCGTCTTGAAATCGGACAGCCGTACGATCACCGGCTTTGGATAGAAGGCCGCGGCAATAGTGCCCACGCCCTCCGACAGCTTTTCGACGAAGAAGTCGGTCGGATGCGCGTAGCGCGCGACAAGCTTGGCGATCGCCTGCTTCGCCTCGGCGGAGGCTACCTTTTCGGGCTGCGCCAGCGCCATTGGATGCACGCCGATATGCTCGCTGATGATGAATTCCATTCGTGCCAGCCCCACCCCATCGTTCGGCAGCATCGCCGTGCGAAAAGCAAGATCGGGGTTGCCCAGATTCACCATGATTGCGGTTCGCGGGCGCTCGAGCCCAATCAAGGGCACCCGCGTCGTCTCAAAGGGAATGCTGCCTTCATATACGTGTCCGACGTCGCCCTCGGCGCAGGAAACCGTCACCGTGGAGCCTGCTCGAAGCGTCCGCGTCACGTCCCCGGCGCCGACCACCGCTGGCACGCCGAGCTCGCGGGCAACAATGGCGGCATGGCAGGTACGGCCGCCGCGATTGGTGACGATTGCTGCGGCGGTTTTCATCACCGGCTCCCAATCCGGGCTGGTCGTGTCCGACACGAGCACTTCACCACGATGAAACGCCGAGAGGTCATGTGTGCTTGAAATAACTCGCACTTTCCCGACGGCGATCTTCTCGCCGACGGCGCGGCCCGTGGCGAGCACTGGACCTGTCCCCTTGAGGGCATAGGTCTCGAAGGCCTCTGTAGATCTCTGGGAGGCGACGGTCTCCGGCCGCGCCTGAATCATGTAGATGTTGCCGTCATCGCCGTCCTTCGCCCATTCGATGTCCATCGGCATCGGATGACCGGCCTTCATCGAGTAATGATCCTCGATCCTGATTGCATCGCCAGCGAGCTGGAGCACTTCGGCATCGTCGATGCAGAAGCGTTGCCGATCGGCTTCCAATGTCTCCAGGTTGCGAGTACTGGCGCCCGCATGTCCCTCCGCATAGACCATCCGCACCTGCTTCTTGCCAAGCGAGCGGCGAAGAACAGCCCGGAATCCTTTTTTGAACGTCGGCTTGTGGACATAGAACTCATCGGGGTCCGCTCGGCCTTGCACAATGTTTTCGCCAAGACCGTAGGCGCCGGTGATGAACACCACGTCGCGGAACCCCGATTCGGTGTCGAGCGTGAAAATCACCCCGCTGGCGGCAAGATCCGAACGGACCATCTTCATCACACCCACCGAGAGCGCGACCTTGAAATGGTCGAACCCATTGTCAAGGCGGTAGACGATTGCCCGATCCGTGAAGATTGAGGCGAAGCAGCGCCGGCAGGCCTCGAATAGATCCTCCTCGCCGCGGATATTGAGGAAGCTGTCGTGCTGGCCGGCAAAGCTGGCAGTCGGCAGATCTTCCGCGGTCGCGGAACTACGGACGGCCACGGCGACATTGGCGCCGTATTCCTTCTCCAGGGAACGATAGGACGCGACGATCTGCCGCCGGAGTTCGCCGCCTCCGGTCGCGGCATAAACGATCTCGCGCGCCTCGGCTGCTCGCTTAGCGAGAAGGTCCACGTCGCTCTTGCCGAGTCCCCCGAGAAGTTGACGCAGCTTGTCTCCGACCGCCGCCTGCGCGAGAGCTTCTCGATAGGCTTGCGCCGTGAGCGCAAAGCCGTTCGGCACTCGCACGCCTTCGCACGACAAGACGGAATAGAGTTCGCCAAGAGAAGCGTTCTTCCCGCCGACGAGCGGAACGTCCTCGAGCCGAATTTCGCTGAACCAGCGGACGTAGCTTTGCGCCGACATCGGCCGTTCTCCAATACGCCAGATTGTCATGCCAGTCTGCCGCTTGCTGGTCCGCGCCGCTTTGATCTTGATCAACAGGCTGTATGGCTATTGTTCCCCGTCAACGCTTGTTGGACGGAATGGGGCGATTGAGGAAGAGGGAGTTTCTGGCTTATCGTAGCCCTGAGGGGAGCGAAGATGAGACGGAAACCCGAGACGCATGGGGAAGGCGTGGCGAAGACCGTCCGTGACATTCGGCGGGCGCTGCGGCGGCGGTATTCGGCGGGGGGCAAGATCGGGGTCGTGATTGCGGGCCGTCGCGGCGAGGATAGCATTGCCGAGCTGTGGCGGCTGGAAGAGGCTTTGTTGCATAATTCCGGCTCGAGACGAAGGTCTCGCGGCAATGCTACCAGCCTCAGAGCACTCTCAGCCTGTGCGGCATTCCCAGTCCGGTCGTCCGGTTGAGCACGGCGCATTTGATGGCGGCCTCGACCCGTTAATTGTGGAAGGTCCGCGCCCGGAGCTTCCTGCCGAACATTGAGCTGATGCCGCAGGACAATGCTTTCAGCCTCAAGCCGCGTCTTCGACTTGAAGTTGGACACCAGACAGTGCGCAGCCAAACTCAGGCTATCGATCACGCCGCATGCAGATTACCCTATCTATCCGACTTGGCGACCCCGGATGAGGTTAACGGTAGGGACAGGGATCGCGTTAGATCGAGACGCCGTCCACGCGGCGCTCGTGCACCCCTGGTCAAACGGTCAGACAGATGGCCAGATCATTAAGCTCAAGCTCGTCAAGCGGCAAATGTACGGCCGCGCCAAGCTCGATCTCCTCGAAGCCCGTATGATCGGCGCCGCCTGACTGAACCGCAACACCTGCACCAAGATTGAGTCAGAGCCAATATTGCGCGCGATTTTACACGTTGGCCGTGCGTGGTGAGGCTTGATCCATATCAATGTCGTCCGTCGGGCACGATTTTAATCTCCATGGTTCACTAGCGACGGAGGAACGCAATGAATGATATCCAACTTCAAAAGAGTGTTCTTGATGAGCTTGCATGGGAGCCGACGGTCGACGCGGCCCACATCGGTGTCGCGGCGAAGGATGGCGTCGTGACGCTGACGGGGCACGTAGGCAATTATGCCGAGAAGCTTACCGCCGAGCGGGCCGTGAGACGCGTGAGAGGTGTCAAGGCGATCGTCCAGGAGATCGACGTGAAACTGCCATCGTCAGATGCGCGTTCGGACGAGGACATAGCGGCGGGTGCGCTGAGCGGCCTGCGGTGGCACGCCGGCCTGCCGGCCGACCAGATTCAACTGAAGGTCGAAAACGGAAACGTGGCCTTGAACGGTGAGGTAAGCTGGCGGTATCAGAGGGATCTAGCTGAGCGCGACGTTCGAAAGATCAAGGGCGTGCGCAGCGTCACTAATCTGATCACTGTCAAGCCGTCTGTTCAGCCATACGAGGTGAAACGGAAGATCGAGGAAGCGCTGAGGCGCAGCGCCGAACTCGAGGCCTCCCACATCTCCGTATCAGCCGCCGGTGGCGCCATTACGCTATCGGGTCGCGTCAACACATGGCATGAACGCGAGGTCGCGGAGCAGGCTGCCTGGTCGGCCCCGGGCGTCACGGCGGTCACCGACAACCTCCGCATAGAAGCGTGACGATTGCAGCTGCGTCCCTTCGGGGGTGCAGCCGCTATGCGCCAAACTTAGTCTCTCGCGTCCCGTTCTAGCTTCTCCGCGAGCTGCGCAAGCCGGGCTGTGATCTGCGCCACCTGTAGGGCGCAAAATTGAAATCCAGAGTGATGCGTAGTCGAGATCGGGCGGTATCCTGCGGGCGTTTGCCTGATCCCTGTAGGAGATTCGTAAGCGTCCATTTGTTGCACGGTATTTTTTTTGCATCGGAGGCGCCATTTTTCCTCGACGCAGTGAGGCAGGCGTTGGGGGTCTCGGATGGGACGACTATCCTCGAGATGAACGGCGACAGCTATCGCCTCAAGCAAAGCAAACGGCGACGCCCTCGCGCCCTCCCCGACAGCCAGCCGACCCACCCTCAAGAAGCCTGACGCCAAAATACAAGAAGGCCCCCCGCGGGGGGCCTTCTTGCCAGAGCTGCTGATGCATTTTTGCACCGGCCAGCCGATGCTTTTTACTCCGGCGTTGACAGAACAACGGCTGAGGCCGCAAATCCGCAGCGCGGGGGACAGTGGACGCGCCGCTGTCCCCTCTTTCTATCGGGAGGAAGGATATGTCCGCATCACTCAAGGGCCGCTCGGTCCTCGTCACAGGCGGCAGCAAGGGCATCGGCAAGGGCATTGCCCGCGTTTTCGCGCAGGCAGGGGCCAAGGTGGCCATCGTCGCCCGTCACGCCGATCAGGCGGAAGCTGCTGCAAGGGAAATCGGCCACGACGCCTTCGGGATTGCCGGCGATGTTACTTTGCTCGCCAGCATGGACGCCGCGATGAAAGCCGCCGCCGCGAGGAATGGCGGCCTCGATGTGCTCTGCGCCAATGCAGGCATCTTCCCGCCCGCAAAGCTCGAGGAGATGACGAGCGAACAATGGGATGAAGTGGTCGATACCAATCTCAAGGGAACCTTCCAT
>JBGPNG010000198.1:0-4683 GCA_041487395.1 Dongiaceae bacterium | reverse complement strand
TCGCTCATGCCGATGATGGCGTTGAGCGGCGTGCTCATCTCATGGCTCATGACGGCGAGGAACCGGCTCTTCGCCTGATTGGCGTGCTCAGCCTGGGCCTTGGCTTCGGTCAATTTGCGGATCAGCGTTGCGATGTAGCCGGGCAAAACGATCAAGCCAGCGACGAGGCCGAAGGCCATATGGGGCTGCTGGCGCCAGTAGTCGAGGGTCAGCGTGACCGTCAGGAAACCGGCAAGGCTGACGAGCGCGGAGGAAGCGAGGTAGCGGTTGCCGTAGCGAAAGCCGTTGCCGAAGGTGATCCAGAGATAAATCGGATAGAGCGGCGTTCCCGCTTCCCGGCCCCAATACATCAGGATCGACAGCGTGCCCAGATCCGTCACCATGGCCACCAGCCGGCGCGCCGGCGAAGCGGCGGGGCGAGCCACGATCATTCCGACATAACCGGCGGAAAGCACGAGATATGCCGCCGCCCAGATGGCACCCCAGGTAAAACGCGGCTCCTGGAAGGCGTGGATCCAGGCAAGCGTCAGGAAATAGATCGCCAGAATCGCGACGATGACCATGCGCACGATCGCCTGCTCGTGCTCGCTGTCGGTGCGGCCCTTGAGGCGGTGCCGCACGAAGCCGAGGCCTCGCTTCAGCGCCCCTGTGTGCGTCGACGGTAAGGCGGGATCAAACATGCTCGGCGTGCTGGACACAACGCTCCGCCGGCAGATCGACGCTGACCGAAGTCCCGCTGCCGATGGCGCTGCTGATATCGAGGGCGCCGCCGTGCAGCCGCGTCAGCTCGATGGCGAGCGACAGGCCGAGCCCGGTGCCGGCATGGGAAATAAGGGCCGATTTGTGAATGCGTCCGAAGCGCGCCTTGGCCGCGGGGATATCCTGTTCGGCGATGCCCACGCCCGTGTCGGAAACGACGAAGCGCAGGCCGCCGCCGTCGTTGACGCTGGCGACGATGGAGACGCTGCCCGCCGGCGGGGTGAATTTGATGCCGTTGGAAAGCAGATTGAGCAGCACCTGCTTCACCTTGCGCTCGTCGGCGCGCAGCATCGGCAATTTGTCGCCGGTCGATACCAGCAGCCGGACCTGACCCTCCTCGGCGCGGCCGCGCACCAGGCGGAAGACATCCTTCAGCATCTTGGGCACGGCGATGACCGTCTCGTTCAGCTTTACCTCGCCGGCTTCGATGCTGGACATGTCCAAAAGATCGTCGATGATCTGCAGCAGATGCTGGGCGCTGGCCAGGATGTCACCGGCATATTCGTGGTAACGCGGATTGCCGATCGGCCCCAGCAATTCCATCTTCATCATCTCGGCAAAGCCGATGATGGCGTTGAGCGGCGTGCGCAATTCGTGGCTGGTATTGGCCAGGAACTCGGTCTTGCTGTGGTTCGCCGATTCCGCCTCGTCCTTGGCGCGCGCCAGCGAGTGTTCGGCCTGCTTGCGCGCGGTGATGTCGAGGGAAACGCTGACCACATTCACCACCTCGCCGCCTTGCTTGCGCAGCGGCGCCTTGGTGGTGAGGAAGACGCGCGGGCGCCCTTGGGCGTCGGGGATCACTTCCTCGAAGCCGAATTGGACGCGGCCCGTGGTGAAGACCTGGGAATCGAGATCGCGGTGGCGCTGGGCATAGTCCTCGCCGAACAGCTCGGCGATCGGCCGACCGGTGGCATCCCTGGCGTCGATGCGGAAGAAATCGCATTTGTAGTTGTTGACGAAGACGCAATTGCCCGCCGCATTGGTGGCGCAGATCATCGCCGGCACGGTGTCGATGACATTGCTCAGCGTTTCGCGATTCTCTTGCAATTCCTCGATGCGCAGGCGATTGGTCAGCACCAGCTTCTCTTCAAGAGTCAGCGCGCGTTTGCGGATGATCTCCTGCTGGCGCCGCAGCGTCAGCAGATTGCGTATCCGGGTGCGGAATTCGTGATGATCGACGGGGCTGATCAGGAAGTCGGTGGCACCCGCCTCCAGCGCGCGATAGCGGAAGTCGCGATCTTCATAAACGGTGACGACGACCACGGGGACGTCGAAACACAGCGGCAGCTTGCGGAACAGGCGCACGAATTCCGCGCCATCCAGTTTCGGCATCTTGTAATCGGTGATGACCAGATCGGGCGTGTTGTCGGCCGCCCAGTCCAGCGCTTCCCTCGGGTCGGCGAAGGCGCGCACGGCAAGATCATCGCCCAGCGAACTCGCCAGTTTGGCCAGGATGTTTCGATTGGTAACCCGGTCGTCGACGACAGCGATCAGCGGCATGGAAGCCTCGCGCTATTTTCGGCAGGGTCGCTCATTGCGCCCCCCAAGCGGCGCAAAGCATTGGCACAATCTATTCCCCCGTCGTGCATCAAGATCGCGGCGCCGGTCTAGTGACCGCACCATTCTCCGTGGATGTCTTTGAAAGAGGATTAACGCACGAGGCTCAGCTACTGTAAAGCCGGACCGCGAGTGAAGAGTATTCCAAATGATTAATAATCCTTTAACTAATAAGAGTCTCGTCGATCGAATCCTGACTCAAAGGTTTGCCCCTTCCGATGGGCAATCGACCCGACTGGATTCCGATTGATCGAGGTGGCTGGCTGAGATGGGGCTGGCCGACTATCATTCGGCGGCGTTTTGCCGCCCGGCCCAAGGTCAAGCATGTCGGATCCCCGATTTCCAAGGCTTTTTTCACCGCTGCGCCTGCGCGGCGTAACCATCAAGAACCGTATTTTTTCCACCGGCCACGATACCAATCTGGCTGCCGGCGGGCTGATCAGCGAGCGGCTGGTGGCCTATCACCGGGCGCGGGCGGCGGGCGGGGCGGGGCTGATCGTCCTCCAGGTTTCGGGCGTGCATGAGACGGCTCGCTATACCTCGCATCTGTTGATGGCCACCGCGGACGAGAGCATTCCCGGATATCGCGCCGTCGCTGACGCCGTTCACGCCCATGATTGCCGCATATTCGGCCAGCTATTCCATCCCGGCCGCGAGATCATGGAATCCCAGGATGGCAGCCTGCCGGTGGCCTATGCCCCCTCGGCCGCCCCGAACGAGCGCTTTCACGTCATGCCGGCGCCCTTGCCCTTGCGGCTGATCGACGAAATCGTCGAGGGCTATGGCGCCGCCGCGCGTCGCATGGCGGCTGGCGGCATGGACGGTGCCGAGATCGTCGCCAGTCATGGTTATCTGCCGGCCCAATTCCTCAATCCGCGCATCAACCGGCGCGACGACGAATACGGCGGCAGTTTCGAGAACCGCCTGCGATTCCTGATCCGCGTCATCGGCGAGGTTCGCCGGGCCATGGGCGAGGAGCGCGTCGTGGGCATGCGCATTTCGGGCGCGGAACTCGATCATGACGGGTTGACCGAGAAGGAAGTGCTGGAAACCTGTCGGGCGCTGGCGGCCGACGGGCGTCTCGACTACTACAACGTCATCGCCGGCAGTTCCGCCTCTGTCGCTGGCGCGATCCATATCGTGCCCCCCATGGCGATCGAGACCGCCTATGTCGCCCCTTTTGCCGCGGCGGTGCGCGCGGTGGTGGACAAGCCCGTCTTCGTTGCCGGACGCATCAACCAGCCCCAGATCGCCGAGCAGATTCTGGTGACGGGCCAGGCCGACATGTGCGGCATGACCCGCGCGATGATTTGCGATCCCGCGATGCCGGCCAAGACCGCGCAAGGCAGGCTCGACGACATCCGGGCCTGTATCGGGTGCAACCAGGCCTGCATCGGGCATTTCCATCTGGGCTATGCGATTTCCTGCATCCAGCACCCCGAGACGGGGCGCGAACTCGATTATGGCAGCCTGAAGCCGGCCGTCCGGCGCAAGAAGGTTCTGATCGCGGGCGGCGGGCCGGGCGGCATGAAGGCAGCGGCGGTAGCGGCGGCACGCGGCCATGACGTGACACTTTATGAATCCGCCGGCCGCTTGGGCGGTCAGGCCCTGTTGGCCCAACTGCTGCCGGGCCGCTCCGAATTCGGCGGCATCGTCACCAATCTGACGCGCGAGATGGAGCTGGCCGGGGTCAAGGTCGTGAAAAACACCAAGGTCGACGCCGCTCTCGTGCGCCGCGAGGCGCCCGATGCGGTCATTCTTGCAACCGGCGCCAAGCCGCGCCGGCCCGCCTTCGAAGGGGCGGAGACGGCCCATGCGGTCGATGTTTGGCAGTTGCTGAACGGCGAGGTCAATGTCGGCGCTTCCGCGCTCGTCGCCGATTGGCGCTGCGATTGGATCGGGATGGGTATCGCCGAGAAACTGGCGCGGGCCGGCTGCCGGGTGCGCCTTGCGGTCAATGGCTACATGCCTGGCCAGCGCATCCAGCAATATGTCCGCGACCAGTGGAACGGCAGCCTGCACAAGCTGGGGGTGGAGATCATCCCCTATGCCCGTCTCTATGGCGCCGACGGCAATACGGTCTATCTCCAGCATATGACCAGCGGCGAGCCCATCGTCTGCGAGGGCGTCGACACGTTGGTGCTGGCCCTCGGCCACGAACAGGATTCGAAACTGGCCGACTCAGCTGCCGATTGGCCGGGCGAGATTCACCGCATCGGCGACTGCGTCGCGCCGCGCACCGCCGAGGAGGCGGTGCTGGAAGGCATGAAGGCGGGCTGGGCGATCTAGTTAATGCCCTAGCACCCGGTGGGGCCGGTAGGGTTCCTCCAGTGCCTTGACCTCCTCCGCACTCAGCGCGATGCCAAG
>JBGPNG010000197.1:0-4685 GCA_041487395.1 Dongiaceae bacterium | reverse complement strand
CGGGAATTCGAGGCCGACCGAAAGGGTTCGGAGATTTCCGGCCATCCGCTCTGGCTTGCCAGCGCGCTGGACAAACTGGAACAGGGAGCGCGCGCGATCGACAATCCGGTGGCCGAAGGCCATCCGGCGACGGCCCATCTTTTCATCGTCAACCCGCTCCATGTCCGCGCGCTCGGCGGACTTTTCTCCACCCATCCACCGATTGCCGAACGCATTCGGCGCCTTGAGGCGCTCGCCGCCGAAACCGGCGCCGGCGAACCCGCAGCTCGCCGCGGCCCCTGGGATTGAGCCGCCAAATATCGGCATTGCCATCGCGCTATCATGGATCGCGGCAGGCAACCGCACGGGCAAAACGGAGGCAGCGCCATGGCGGCGGTCAGATATTTCGTGAAAGACGTGGACGAAGCAGTGGGTTTCTACGCCAAATTCCTCGGCTTCGAACCCAGCCAGCAATTCAGGCCGGCGTCGCACTCAATCCGGCGACCTGACGCTTTGGTTGGCAATCATTCCAGATTCTGGTGAGCGCAAATTCTAAATCAAATCGGCACCGCCCATGGGATTGACAGCTATTCACACTGCCCCCTCACCCCGGCCCTCTCCCCCTGACGGGGGCGAGGGAGAAGAAAGCCCTCGCCCGCAAAGCGGGAGAGGGAGGGGACCCGTGCGGCAGCGCGGGGAGGGTGAGGGTTGCCGACGAGCCGGCAAGACCACGTAGTGACCAAGCCCGATGCTCGCGCCGTGGCGCTCGACCTGTTGCAAGACGTCCTGCGCCACCAGCGCAGGCTGGACGAAGCGATGGCCCGCCATCCCCATTGGGCCGAACTCGATTCGCGCGACCGCGGCTTTGCCCGATTGTTGACGGCGACCACGCTGCGCCGCCTGGGCGAGATCAACCAGGCATTGGATATGCTGATCAGCGAACGGCTGCCGCCGAAGGCAGGCGCGGTCACCGATGCGTTGCGCCTCGGCGCCTGCCAATTATTGTTTCTCGGCACGCCGCCCCATGCCGCAGTCGGCGAGACCGTCGCCCTCGTCGGCAGCCTGGGCTCGCTCGCCGTCTACAAGGGCCTGGTCAATGCGGTGCTGCGCCGGCTCGACCGCGAACGGCCGGCGACCGATCCGGCGCGCAATCTGCCCGCCTGGCTCGCCGAAAGCTGGCGTGCCGCCTATGGCGAGGCGACGGCGCAGGCAATCGCGGCTGCCCATTTGCAGGAAGCGCCTCTCGACCTTTCGTTGAAGAGCGAACCCGAGTTCTGGGCCCAGCGCCTCGGCGGTGAACTGTTGCCGACCGGCAGTCTGCGGCTGCCTCTGGATAGCGGCCCCGTCGAATCCCTGCCGGGCTACGCCGAAGGCGCCTGGTGGGTGCAGGACGCGGCGGCGGCCTTGCCGGCACGGCTTCTCGGCCGGCCGCGCCGGGTCATCGATCTCTGTGCCGCGCCCGGCGGCAAGACGGCCGAGTTGCTAGCGCGCGGCGTCGAGGTCATCGCCGTCGATCGCTCGGTCCCGCGCCTGGCGCGCCTCGAAGAGAATCTTCGCCGTCTCGGATTCCATGCTGCGGTCGTCACCGCCGACGCGGCGACATGGCGGCCGGAAGAGCCGGCGGAGGCGGTGCTGCTGGACGCGCCCTGTTCGGCCACCGGCACGATCCGCCGCCATCCCGATCTGCCCTGGCTGAAGCGTCCAGCCGATCTTGCAAAGCTGACCGCCCTGCAGGATCGCCTGCTGGCCAACGCCGTCGAGATGACGAAGCCCGGTGGCAGCGTCGTCTATGCCACTTGCTCGCTCCAGCGCGAGGAAGGGATCGAGCGGATCGAGGCGCTGATTGCTGCGGGCGCGCCCGTCGAACGCCGGCCCATTCGCGCCGAGGAGGTCGGCGGCATGGCCGAGCTTCTGACGCCCGAGGGCGATCTGCGCACGCTGCCCTGCCATCTTGCGGCCAAGGGCGGCATGGATGGTTTCTATGCCGCCCGGCTGAAACGACGCTGACTAAATAAGTTCACAGAGCGGGCAGCCGATTTCATCGATTGCGGATGCACCCCCTCACCCAACCCTCTCCCCCAAGAAGATTTGGGGAGAGGGGATTTCTTTTTTCGCCCTCTCCCGCCGGGGCGACAGGATCGGGGTGAGGGTGGGTGAATTGATGAACCGAGCCGTTCAAATCGAATTCCACCGCCGCCGGACTTCTCAAATCGCGGACTAACTGTTAGTTAAGGGGCCATGCGCCAACCGCTTCGAATCGCGCCCTCGATCCTGTCGGCCGACTTCGCGCGGCTGGGCGAGGAAGTGCGGGCTATCTCCGCCGCCGGAGCCGATTACATCCATGTCGACGTGATGGATGGGCATTTCGTGCCCAGCCTCACCATCGGGCCGTTGGTGGTGAAGGCGCTGCGGCCGCACAGCAAGCTGCCTTTCGACGTGCATCTGATGATCTCTCCCGTCGATGCCTTCATCCATGATTTCGCCGAGGCGGGCGCCGATATCGTCACGGTGCATCCCCAAGCAGGTCCCCATCTTCATCGCACCATCCAACTGATCAAATCGCTCGGCAAGAAGGCCGGCGTCGCGCTCAATCCGGCGACCCCCGTCGACGCGCTGGATTATCTCTGGGGCGATATCGATCTGGTGCTGGTGATGAGCGTCAATCCCGGTTTCGCCGGCCAGAAGTTCATCGACGCGCAGATCGACAAGATCGCGGCCGTTCGCCGGCGCATCGACGAGACGGGGCGGACGATCGACCTCGAGGTCGATGGCGGCATCAATGCCGAGACGGCCGCGCGCGCGGTTGCCGCCGGCGCCGATGTGCTGGTCGCGGGCACGGCCAGCTTCGCCGGCGGACCGGCGGCTTACGCCGAGAATATCCGCCGCCTGCGCCCGGCTCGCTGATGGCCGGCGCCCGGCTGCGGCGGCTCAGCCGCATGCTGCAATTGCCCCCCGGCGTGCTGCGCGGGCGCCTGCTCTACAATCTTTCGAAGCCGATCTTCGCCAACGGGCTTTATCGCCACAGTCTGCCCGGCCGGGGCGATGGCGCAATCCAACCCATCGGCGCCGATTCCTGGCCGGGCGATTCCGACCGCGGCCGCGCCATTGCCCAAGGCCTATTCCGTCTCGCCGGACAATCGATCCGCGAACCCGCCCCGCTCGGCCGGCCCGTGGGCGCCGAAGAAGGCTGGCGTGCCGCCTTCAACGGCTTCGGCTGGCTGCCCGATCTGATGGCGCTGGGGCCAGGTGCAGCACCCGTCGCGCGAGCCTTCGTCGAACGCTGGCTGGCCGAGGATAAGGGGTGGGAGCGTATCGCCTGGCGCCCCGATGTCATCGGCCAGCGGCTCTCCCATTGGCTAGCCGAACCAGCCCTCGTCGATCTCAGCGGCAGTCTGGAGATCCGCAATCGTCTGTTCATTTCCGCCAATCGCCAGGCACGCCATCTGGCACGCGTGCTGCCGGCAGGATCGGCGGGCCGGCCGCTGCTCGCGGCAGTCAAAGGGCTGATCTATGCCGGCATCGCGCTGACCGGCGGCAGCCGGCTGCTGGCATCCGGCCTCCAGCAGTTGAGCCTGGCTCTGCCGCGCCAGCTTCTGATCGACGGCGGCCATGTGGAGCGCAGCCCGGCGGTGCAGCTGGCCGTCCTGCGCGACCTGGTGGATATCCGTGCCGCCTTGCACGCCAGCGGGCGCCAGCCGCCGAGCGATCTCTCGCTCGCCATCGACGCCATGGCGCCCGTCTTGCGCATGTTCCAATCGGGCGACGGAGGCTTGGCACTCTTCAACGACAGCAATGAAGGCATGGCCGGCGCGGTGGACTTGACCCTGCTGCGCAGCGACGCCAAGGCGAAGGCGCTGGGGAGCGCGCCGCAGAGCGGATTTCAGCGCGTGGTCGCGGGCCCGGCGCTGCTGCTGGTCGACGCCGGCGTGCCGGCAGCACCGGGTTTCGATGCCCATGCCCACGCCGGCACGCTCAGTTTCGAGTTTTCCCACGGGTCCCAGCGGCTCATCGTCAATTGCGGCGCGCAGGCCGCCGGCGGCGAATGGCGCAGCGCGCAGCGCGCGACAGCGGCGCATTCGACGCTGACCGTGGACGATACCAACAGCAGCATGCTGCTCGCCGACGGCAGCGGCCTGATCCGCCGGCCGACCACCGTTGCCTGCCGGCGCGAGGAGGCCGAGGGCAACAGCTGGCTCGATATGAGCCATGACGGATATCGTCCGGGTTTCGGCTTGATCCATCATCGCCGGCTCTTCCTCGGGACCGACGGTGCCGACCTGCGCGGCCATGACCGGCTGGAGGGCAGGGGCGGCAAGCGCTTCGCCATCCGCTTTCACCTCCATCCCCAGGTCGTGGCGAGCCTGGCCCAGGATGGGCAGGCGGTGCTGCTGCGTTTACCGGGCGGCGGCGGCTTTCGGCTGCGCAGCGGCGGCGGCGAAGTAGGCCTGGCGGAGAGCATCTATCTGGGTCAGCCCGGCGAGATGCGGCGCAGCCAGCAAGTCATCGTGACGGGCGAACTCAAGGGTGCGGGCGCGGAAGTGAAATGGGCGCTCACGCGCGAGAGCAAGAAGAAATGACACCCTCACCCTCCCATGGCTTCGCCATGGGTCCCTCCCTCTCCCGCTTTGTTCAGACCGGAGACATCGTTAACAGGTGTACGGAGACATGGTTGACACTTTTGGCATTTGGAAAGGCTTTTCGGAGCT
>JBGPNG010000196.1:0-4724 GCA_041487395.1 Dongiaceae bacterium | reverse complement strand
CTTCGGCCTGGAAAAGGACGCCATCGTCTGCGGCAATGGCTCGGACGAACTCATCGCGCTGCTCACCCGCGCCTATGCGGGGCTCGGCGACGAGGTGTTGTTCAGCCGCCATGGCTTTCTCATGTATCGGCTTTCGACCATGGCGGTCGGCGCCACGCCGAGGGCGGCACCCGAGAAGAATCTCCGCACCGATGTGGAGGCGCTCCTCGCCATGGTCACGCCGGCGACGCGGATCGTCTTCCTGGGCAACCCCAACAATCCGACCGGCAGCTATCTGAGCGCGACGGAAATGCACGAACTGCGCCGGCGTCTGCCGGGCGACGTGCTGCTGGCGATCGACGCCGCCTATGCCGAATTCGTCGAGGCGCAGGACTATGATTCGGGCGAGGATCTGGTGCGCGCGGGCGACAATACCGTGATGCTGCGCACCTTTTCCAAGATCTATGGGCTGGCAGGCCTGCGCCTGGGATGGGCCTATTGCCCGGCGAGCGTGGCCGAGGTGCTGCACCGGGTGCGCGGGCCGTTCAATACCTCCTCCCCGGCCCAGGCAGCGGCACTCGCCGCCCTCGATGATGTGGAGCATGAAGCGAAATCCCGCACCCATAACCGGGTCTGGCGCCAATGGCTTGCGGAGGAATTGGCGAAGCAGGGCTATCGCGTCCATCCCAGCGTCGGCAATTTCCTGCTGGTGGAATTCGCCGACGCCGATAAGGCCGACGCCTTCCTGAAATCGCGCGGCCTGATCATGCGCAAGATGGGGCCCTATCAGCTCGGCCATTGTCTGCGCATCACCATCGGCACGGAAGCCGAGACGCGAGCCACGGCCGCTGCCTTGGCGGAATTTGCCGGCGCGCCGGCACTTGTGCGGGCCGAACGTTGAGCGCGCCCGTGTTCGACCGGGTGGCGCTCATCGGCTTGGGGCTGATCGGCTCATCGCTGGCGCGCGTCATCAAGCGCGATGGGCTGGCCGGTCATGTCGCGGGGACGGCGCGCACCAAGGCCACTCGCGACAAGGCGTGGCAGCTGGGCTTTCTCGACAGTATTCATGGCGATCCGGCGGCTTGCGTCGCCGGCGCCGATCTCGTCGTCGTCTGCGCGCCGCTCGGTGCCTATGCCGAAATTGGTGCCGCCATGCGCGGGTATCTGGCGCCCGGCGCCATCGTCAGCGACGTAGGCTCGGTCAAGCAATCGGTCATTCGCGATCTCGGCCCGGTGATTCCCGATGGCGTACATCTGATTCCGGGCCATCCGGTGGCGGGCACCGAACATTCCGGACCGGAATCCGGATTCCCGGAGCTCTTTCAGGGCCGCTGGTGCATCTTGACCCCACCGCCCGGCAGCGACGAGGCGGCCGTGGCGAAACTGTCGGAACTCTGGCGCCGAGCCGGCAGTCAGGTCGAACTCATGGAGCCGGCCCATCACGACCGCGTATTGGCCGTGACCTCCCATCTGCCCCATCTCATCGCCTATACCATCGTCAGCACGGCGACCGATCTGGCGGACGCGACCCAGAGCGAGGTCATCAAATTCTCCGCCGGCGGCTTTCGCGACTTCACGCGCATCGCCGCCTCCGATCCGGTGATGTGGCGCGACGTCTTCCTCAACAATCGCGAGGCGGTGCTCGAGATGCTGGGCCGCTTCACCGAGGATCTGACGGCCTTGCAGCGGGCTATCCGCTGGGGCGAGGGCGACAAGCTGCAGGATCTCTTCACCCGCACCCGGGAAATTCGCCGCGGCATCATCGACGCCAAGCAGGCGTAGCGGACCGCTAAGGTTTCACCCCCACCCCAACCCGCCCCCATCAAGGGGCCGGGGGAAAATAGGCGGCTTTAAAAACCCTCCTCCCCCCTTGTGGGGGAGGATTGAGGAGGGGGGTGGATCGAGGTCACACAACCTCGCGATCGACAGACTCGCTAGCGGCAATTTTTCGGTTTGCGCTACCGGGGGTTTCCCGTAATTTCCGCCGCATCGCTCACGCCTAGGGGGAGCCCTCGATCATGTCGCCATCCTGGAAGTTCAAGTTCAACGGCCGCATCCTGTTCATCGGCTATGGCTCGGTCAGCCGCTGCACCTTGCCGCTGGTCGAGCGCCACTTCGACATGCCGCTTTCCCGCATCAGCGTGATCGACGCCGAGGACCGCTCCGCCGAGATCGCGCCCTTCGTCGCCAAGGGCGTCACCTATGTGGTCGAGCCCATCCTGCGCAAGAACATGGCCGCAGTTCTCTCGCGCTATGCCTCGCGCGGCGACCTGATCCTGAATCTTTCGGTCGAGGTCGGCTCCATCGACGTGATGAACTGGTGCCAGAAGAACAGCGTGCTCTATCTCGATACATGCATCGAGCCCTGGGCCAACTACTATGCCAATCCGAAAATCCCGGAGGAGCAGCGCACCAACTACTATTTGCGTTATTCCGCCAAGAAAAACGCCAAGAAATGGCCGAAGGGCGCCACCTCCGCCCTGGTCACCCATGGCGCCAACCCCGGCATGATCAGCCATTTCGTCAAACAGGCGCTGCTCGAGATCGCCCGGCGCAGGAAACTGAAGGTCGCCAAGCCGAAAAGCCGCGAGGAATGGGCCGCCCTGGCGCGGCGCGTCGGCACCAAAGTGATCCACGTCGCCGAGCATGATACCCAGATCGCCAATGTCCCGAAGCGCCCGGGCGAATTCGTCAATACCTGGAGCATCCCCGGATTCTGCGGCGAGGGGTCTCAGCCGTCCGAGCTTGGCTGGGGCAGCCATGAAAAGCGCCTGCCCAAAGATGGGCACCGCCACAAGGTCGGACCGAAATGCGCCATCTTCCTGGAGCAACCGGGCTGCGTGACGCAAGTTCGCTCCTGGACGCCCATCGCCGGGCCCCTGACGGGATTTCTCATCACCCATGGGGAATCGATCACCCTCAGCGATTACCTGACGGTGTGGGACAAGAAGGGCCGTGCGGTCTACCGGCCGACCGTGCATTACGCCTATCACCCCTGCAACGATGCCGTCTTGAGCGTGCGCGAGATGGTGACGAACAGCTTCGCGGTGCAGCCGAAATGGCGCCTGCTCGGCACCGAAATCGTCGAGGGCATCGACGAACTGGGCGCGCTGCTCATGGGCGACCATGGCGCGCTCTGGTACGGCTCGCAGCTTTCCATCGAGGAAGCGCGCGAACTGCTGGGCCCGCAATACAACGCGACCTCGATTCAGATCGCCATTCCGGTGCTCGCCGGGGCCATGTGGCTGATCGAGCATCCGAACCAGGGGTTATTGGAGCCCGAGGATCTCGATCACGACTATGTGCTCGGTATCTGCAAACCCTATCTCGGCCCGGTGGTGGCGGTGACGAGCAATTGGACGCCGCTCAAGGGTCGCGACGCGCTGTTCCCGGAACCGGGCCTCGATCGCAAGGACCCCTGGCAATTCCAGAATTTCCGAATCAGCTGAATAGCTAGGGATCCAAGTAAAAATAACCGAATCGCGAACCCCTCTCCCGCACCGCGGGAGAGGGTGGCGAGCGCAGCGAGCCGGGTGAGGGCCTTGCCACAGGATCAAACGTTGGTCCTGCGAGCCGAGATCGCGATAGGTGCACGACATGCCACGTGAATTTGCCCGCGACCTTAGGCAAAGCTCTCCGGATACAGAAATCCGGCTGTGGGCAGTTCAGCGCGGACGACGTCTCACCGGATACAAGTTCCGGCGACAGCACCTGATCGGCTCGTACATCGTCGATTTCGCTTGTACCAGGCGCCGCCTCGTCGTCGAGGCAGACGGGGGTCAACATGACGAAAATGCTGCCGATGACAGGTGCGGCGAATGGCTCGAGCGCCGAGGCTGGCGCGTGCTCCGGTTTTGGAACAACGACATTCTTGCCAACACTGAAGGCGGGCTCGAAACCATACTTGCAGCGCTCCGCGCCGCCTAGACCCTCACCCGCCTCGCTGCGCTCGGCACCCTCTCCCGCGGTGCAGGCGAGGGGCAGGCGACGCATATCGCAGCGGTTGTTTGCACTCAGATCCTAACGAGGGATTCGTTGAACGGGCTACGCTTCTCCGTCTTGGCTGGGCCGGCCGAAGGCCGTGACAAGAGGCATGCCGGCGTCGATGAGTTCGCTTCGCCTTGCATCATGACTGTGACGGGGCACGGGCATAACGATTGGAAACAGCAGCATTGCCAATTGTGGCTCGATCAAGTGAGAGCTGCTTAGGGCATCTGGCTCCAGTCGATGGGCGGCAGGGGCGCCAGTTTGATGGGTCCCATATAGAGGAAACCGTCCTGGATGCTGAGCGGCAGTTTCACCGCAGGCCGCCCGCCGCCGGGAGGCGGCTGGGCAAGGGCGACGAACATGATGTTCGCCAGCTTGGATGGTCCCGGCTGCAGCAGGCCGGCGGCGACGAGGACATCCAGCGTTTCGGCGAGCCCGGCGACGCGAACCGTGCCGGCGGCCAGCGGCTGCATGGCTTGATCCAAGGCGAAGGTGCCGTCGCCGGACAGCCAAAGTGGCCCCCAGCTCAATTCGCTTTCGCGCAATTCCAGTACGCCGCCCGCATCGCGCCAAGCCTGCAGCGCCTCGCGGGGTGGTGCGGGAGGCACGAGGCCCATGACCTGGGAAACGAGGTGGAGTTTTTCGATCTTCTGGCCGAGCGGCGCCCTGACGCTGGGTGGCAGTTCGACGCCGGCGGCGTCGAGGGTGAGATCCAGGCTGCTGCGATTGAGATCGCCCGGGGGCGGCCAGGGCAGGTG
>JBGPNG010000195.1:0-4732 GCA_041487395.1 Dongiaceae bacterium | reverse complement strand
CGTTTGGCCTCTACCAGCTGCAGATCCCTGGGCCGTTTGCTGCCTTTGTATTGCGTGCCGTTCTCCGCGGTGACTCGCCACGCAAGAGCGGCGTCAGGTGCGTCCGCCGCAAACAGCACGCTGACCACCGGGTCACCGCCCTCGACTGGCAGCACGACAACGGGTTCGAGCGCCCGCCGCCATGCCCTGGTGTCAAGGGATGCGAGGCTATGCGTTATCTGCTCTTCTGTCTCTGCCGGAAGCCCCATAGCATTCAGAAAGGCCCGCTTCGTCTCGCCAGAGAGAGCGTGGCGTATTCCCCAAACGTCGTAATAGTCGGGCTCGATGCCGGCGCAGGCCGCAAGTCGATCGAGCGCGTTCTGATCACTCATGGCTCGACCTCTGGACGACGGTATGCCGATATCGGGCGGCTCCGGCATTGCAGCAGCACGAACGATCGCGGCTCGACCGGATAGACGGATCCGGCCTCAAAGCAGGAGCCATCGCCAACGCCGCATTCGTTTCCGGTATCAACCACCCGTACCCACGGGCCGGCCGGTGAAGTCTGCGGCAATGAATAGCGGATCAATTCGTCGTGAGCGTTGAGGATAACAAGGAAGCTGTCGTCGAACTCCGGCTCGCCTGAGGGCGTCAGATGGGAGGTGCCGGCCTCTCCACTCAATCGATAGCTCAAACAACGGGCATGGGGAAAGCGCCAGTCGCCGTCGCCCTTCTCCCGGCCTTCCGGCGTCAGCCAAACGATGTCCTTGGCCTGAGCACCGGGAATCAACTGGCCGTGAAAGAAATGACGACGACGGAAAACGACATGATCGTGGCGCAGGCGGATGAGCGCGCGCACGAAGTCTTTCAGCACCCGGCCTTCCTCATCGATCAGAAGCGACCAGTTGGTCCATCCAATATCGTTGTCCTGGCAATAGGCATTGTTGTTGCCTTTTTGGGTGCGGCCAAACTCATCGCCGGCAAGCAACATTGGCACGCCTAAGAAGAGCAGGAGCGTCGACAACATGTTGCGTTTCTGCCTTCGCCGAAGCCGCAGAACATGCGCGTCGGCAGTCGGACCCTCGACACCGTAATTTGCACTGTAATTCTCAGCCGCTCCGTCGCGATTGTCCTCGCCGTTCGCCTCATTATGCTTGTCACAAAAATTGACGAGATCTTCGAGCGTGAAACCGTCGTGGGTCGAGACATAGTTGATACTTGCCCATGGACGCCTGCCGTACTTTTCGAAGAGGTCGCTTGACCCGGTGACGCGCGAGGCGAGTTCGCGGACGAGTCCCTCCTCGCCCCGCCAGAAACGACGAACCACGTCGCGGTAGCGATCGTTCCATTCCGCCCAACCCGCCGGGAATTCGCCGAGCCGGTAGCCGCTTTCGCCGAGATCCCATGGCTCGGCGATCATCTTCACCTTTGCAAGCACCGGGTCCTGCGCGATCGCGTTGAGGAAAACCGAATGTCGGTCGAAGGCGCCGTCCTCCCCGCGCGCGAGGGTGGTGGCAAGGTCGATGCGGAATCCATCTACATGGACTTCCTCGGCCCAATAGCGCAGGGCGTCCATGATGAGCTGCAGCACATGCGGATGATGCAAGTTGAGGCTGTTGCCGCAGCCGGTGAAGTCGCGATAGCGCCGCGGCGCGCCAGGATCGAGCCGGTAATATGTGGCATTGTCGATGCCGCGGAAGCTCAAAGTCGGTCCCATCGGACCTCCTTCGGCAGTGTGATTGAAGACCATATCGAGAATCACCTCGAGACCGGCATCGTGAAACCGGTGCACCAAGGTCTTCACCTCATCCAGGCTTTGGTCGGCGAGGTAGCGTGATTCTGGAATGAAGAAGGCAATCGGGTTGTACCCCCAGAAATTTCGTAGTCCCCGCTGGACGACAGGCAATTCGTCGACGAGGCAGTGGATGGGCATGAATTCGACGGCGGTCACGCCGAGGTCGCGAAGGTAGCGGACCACCGCCGGGCTCGTCAGCCCAGCAAATGTACCACGCAGCTGCTCGAGCACTTCCGGGTGCCGCATGGTGAACCCTCGGACATGGAGCTCGTAGATTAAAGTCTCATTCCATGGGCGCCGCGGCGGCTGATCGTTTCCCCAGGTGAAGGCTGCGTCAACCACACGGCACTTCGGCACCGAGGGCGCGCTGTCGCGGTCGTCGAACGAAAGATCCGCCGCCGGATTGCCGACCTCATAGCCGAAGACCGCGTCGTGCCATTGGAACTGCCCGGACAGCGCGCGGGCATATGGATCGAGCAACAGCTTGTGGTGATTGAACCTGTGGCCCTTGTCCGGGGCGTAGGGCCCATAGACCCGATAGCCATAGAGTTGTCCTGGTAGCTGGTCTGGCAAATGGGCGTGCCATATCCCATGGGTGTACTCAGGTAGCTCGACGCGCTCGAGTTCACGCTCGCCCGACTTGTCGAAGAGGCAGAGCTCGACCCGCTCGGCATTCTCCGAGAAAAGAGCGAAATTCACACCCGAGTCATCCCAGGTGGCGCCGAGCGGACTGGGCCGCCCTGGCCAAACGCGACGCCTCCCGGTGTTCATGGCTATCGCCTCACGCGCTCAGGAATGCGCCGGCCGGTTAGGCGAACATCGTAAGCGGGCTGGGCTGCGCTGGCCAAACGCGACGCCTTGCGGTGCTCATGGTTATCGCCTCATGCGCTCAAGAATAGGCCGGCCAGCTAGGCAAACATCGTCAGCGACCGAGCGTGTTTCCATCTTCAGGGATTATCTCCGCTCCGGTTTGAGAATGACTGCGGCGAGCGGCGGGAGCGTCAATGCAAGCGAATAGGGGTGACCATGCCAAGCCATGGGCGCCGCGTCAGCACCGCCACTATTGCCGACCCCGCTACCCTCATATTCCCTGGCGTCGGTGTTCAGAAGCTCGCGGTGGCGACCGCCAGCCGGAACGCCGACCCGGTAATTATGTCGCACCACGGGGGTGAAATTGCACGCCACGACAACATAGTCGTCTCGGTTACGCGGGCGCCGAAGATAAGTGACCACGCTCTGTTCGATATCCTGACAATCGATCCATTCGAAGCCGTCGACCTCGCAGTCGAGCTCGTGCAGCGCCGCTACGTCGCGGTAGAGCCGGTTGAGATCGGTCACCAGACGCTGCGTGCCGCGATGCATCGGCTCTTTCAGCAGATGCCAATCGAGTCCGCGATCGTGACTCCACTCGCAGATTTGTGCGAACTCACTGCCCATAAAAAGCAGTTTCTTCCCCGGCTGGGTATAGAAAAAGGCATAATACAGGCGGAGATTAGCGAATTTCTGCCAAAGATCGCCGGGCATCCGGCTGAGCAGCGAGCCCTTTCCATGCACCACCTCGTCATGGGAGAGCGGAAGGACGAAGTTCTCGCTGAAGGCGTAAAGCAGGCCAAAGGTTAGGCTATCGTGATGGTAGCGTCGATGCACTGGATCCTTGGCCATGTAGTGGAGCGTATCGTTCATCCACCCTATGTTCCACTTATAGCCAAAGCCGAGCCCACCCAGGTAGGTCGGCCGCGATACCATCGGCCAGGCCGTCGAGTCCTCAGCGACCGTGATTGCTCCCCTGGCTTTGGCGTAAACGGTTTCGTTGAGGTGCCGCAAAAACGCCAGTGCCTCGAGGTTCTCCCGTCCGCCATATTCATTCGGGACCCAATCTCCCGGCTTCCGGCTGTAATCGAGGTACAGCATCGAAGCGACCGCGTCCACCCGAAGTCCGTCGACATGGAACTTCTCGATCCAATAGCGGGCATTCGACATAAGGAAGGCTATGACCTCACGCCGGCCGAAATTGTAGATCAGCGTGTCCCAGTCGGGGTGCCGACCCTGACGCAGGTCGGCATGCTCGTAAAGCTGCGTTCCGTCGAAGTCGGCCAGGCCATGCGGATCTGACGGGAAATGTCCTGGAACCCAGTCAATCAGCACGCCGATGCCGGCAGCGTGGCAGCACTGCACGAAGTAGCGGAAATCGTCAGGACTGCCAAAGCGGCTGGTTGGCGCGAACAGGCCCACCGGCTGGTAGCCCCAGGAGCCATCGAAGGGATGCTCGGAAATCGGCAGAAGCTCCAAATGGGTAAAGCCCATGTCGCGCACATAAGGAACAAGCTGGTCGGCAAGTTCACGGTAGGTGAGATACCGGCCGTCGTCGCCGCGCTTCCAGGACCCGAGATGCACCTCGTAGACAGCGATCGGCGCGTCGCGAGCATTCGCGTATTCCCGATGGGCGATCCATTCCTCATCCTGCCAGTCGAACTCGCTATGGCCACAGACGATTGAGGCGGTTGCCGGCGGCTGCTCGGCATAGAATGCACAAGGATCGGCCTTCAACGGCAATAGTTCGCCCGATCTGCTCTTGATTTCATACTTGTAGAGCTCGCCAGCTCTTAAGCCTGGGATGAAGATTTCCCACATGCCGCACTCCGGGCGCAGCCGCATTGGATGGCGCCGGCCGTCCCAGCCATTGAAGGAGCCTACAACACTGACGCGCCGGGCATTGGGTGCCCAAACCGCGAAGGAGACTCCCGGTACGTCTTCGACGAGCATGGGGTGGGCGCCGAGCACATCTTGGACCCAAAGATGGTTTCCTTCCGCGAACAGTCGAAGGTCTGCCTCTCGCAAGATCGGTGGGAACCGATAAGGATCCTCGATCTCGACCCAGCTCCCATCCGCCTCGATCCGCAACCGATAAGGAAAGCGTTGGCGCCGACCGAGTAGTGGGCCAGCGAACAGGCCAGCCGG
>JBGPNG010000194.1:0-4740 GCA_041487395.1 Dongiaceae bacterium | reverse complement strand
AAGCCGAACCGGTCTCTCAGTTTGGTCAGGCGAACGGCTTCGTCCTCGGGCGTGATCTCGCCGCGCTTCATGCTCGAAGCATAGACGCAGAACGGTCGGGGCTTGCCGCCGAGCAGTTCGCAAACGCTTCTGCCCTCTATCCTGCCGCGCAAATCCCACAGCGCGGTGTCCAGACCGGCGAGGGCGCGAAGGACGTAGGAGCCCGGGAACTTATGCTCCCTCTCCGGGATCGCGGTAACGAGTGCTTCGATGTCGAGGGCGTCGGCGCCGAGCGCCCAGCGAGCGACCTGCCGATGAAAGATCTGGCAGGTAATGTCGGCGTTGTAGGGCGAGACCTGCCCCCAGCCCTGATGGCCATCGTCCGAGGTCACCCGCACAAATCCGACGAACTCGTTGCAGAATGTCTCGAGCCGCTTGATCTTCATCGTCGTCTTCTTTCGATCGGGACTCGGGGCCGTCTATGTCGAGGGCAAATGCGGGTCTTGCCGTCGCGCGACACTATGGCACCTTAGATGACCTGAAACTAAGGGCCAATCTCCGGCCGGCTGCGTCCTCGCAAACCGCTCGTCCGAGAGTGGGTGCTGCAAGATTCGTGATATCTCGACACGCAGAGCTTTGCGGCAAAATCAGGGCCTAGCGATAAAACAGCGTGCCATCCTGGATTGGATATTCCCGATAGGCGCCGGACAAACGCGCCGCGTCGAGCAGGATCGTGTCCGGCCACAGCTGCAGCAGCACGAAATCGCCATTCCTGATGCGGCGCCTCAGTTCGTCCATATCGCGCTTGCCGTGGTCGGCCGCCTGTTGGGCATTGAAGGCGTCGTAGGCCGATAGATGTCCGGACCAGTAACAAAGGGCCAAATCCTCGCATATTGCGGGGCCGGGCCTGAGGCGCATGAAGGCGATGGTCGGCGCGATTGATGCGGCCTGGCCGCGCATCTCGTTCAAATGGCTTGCCAGATGGGGCAGCTCGTGTTGGGGCAACAGAACCATTTTTATGCAGAGGGCGGCCAGGATCGCCAGACGCGCCTTCTCGTCGCCGAAACGCTCGGCGAATTTCGTCTCCGCGACGCGCGACAGTGCGAGGCCCAGCGCGATACTGCTCGCGAGCGCCAGATCGAACAGAGAATTCTCGGCCACGCTGTCGCCGAGCCGCGCGAGCGCATAGGAGAGACCGCCGGCGGCGATGAGATGATTCACCAGATTCACGCGCCGATCGTGGCGGAACTGGATAGCGAAGATCGCCCAGATGACCAGCGGAACGACGAAGGCCTGCATCCGCCCGAGAAGGGTGACGAGCTGGAACAGGATATATTTGCGGGGCGTCAGAAGCTGCGCGAAGAAATCCCACCCGTACAACAAGGCGCAAACGGCAAAACCGAGGGCCAGGAAAGTGCTGCAGAAGAGAAGCCACCGCCGCAGGGCTGCCCTGTCGTATTGCACGAGCCATGTCGTGACGGCGAGCGGCATGGCGATGATGTTGTGCTTGGTAAATCCCGCAAGCACCATGATGGCGGCCGCAGCGATCATGTTGCGAGGCCTATCCGGCGCGGCGGTAAAGACGGCAAAGCCCGCCGACATCACGGCCTGTGCCAGCAATTGCGGATCATTCATCCCGACATAGCCGACGAAGCTCTTGCTCAGAATGGCGACGACCAGAATGCCGGCGACGATCGCCGGCTGCCGCGCGCCGCCGAGGTTGCGCACGGTGATTCCGACATTCACGGCGATCGCAAACACCGAAAGAAGGGAGATGACCCGGCCGGCGATGATATCGTCGCCAAAGACCGTACCGACCAAGCCGACGATGTAGAAGGAGAGCGGCGGATAGTTGTTGAAGAAGAAACTGTCCGCGGCCGGGTAGAGGGGAGCCTCGCCCATCGCGCGCATCGCCTGGAGCGCATTCCAGCCCTCGTTGGCGTCGAGCGGCGCCAGAATCGGCAGGCGCAGCACCGGGTAAATCAAGGTCAGGCAGGTCAGCAGGGCCAAGACGACGATGCCGATCGTCATGACCGACGGACGCTCTCGAGAGGCCAGCAGTGGCGAATTCATCACGCGGCATGACCTCGGCAAGAGAGCCCGTCGCGAGAGCCGGAGAAGCGGCGCACGAGCGGCAGGAGACTAGCAAGTTCCGGCGCGCGACCGCAATGTCGGCGCGGCGCGGGCGATAGATCATTTGCCTCATGGTTCGACAGGCTCACCGGACTCGTTGACGGCACGCCGATCCGCATACAGTCTCGGCTCCGCACGCATCCCAAAGGAAACGCCCATGACCTATAGCGAAATTCTCTCGGCAAGCGGGCTGGCAAAGGCCGAGCTCGGCGGCGGCAAACTCAAGGTCAGGACGCCAATCGATGGATCTGCCCTTGCCGAGTTGAAGACCCAAGGCCCCGATGACGTGCGCGCCATGATCGCTGAGGGCGTTAAAGCCTTCGGGTCCTGGCGCCAGGTGCCGGCGCCGCGCCGAGGCGAACTGGTACGGCTCTTCGGCGAGGAGCTGCGTGCGGCGAAAACAAGCCTCGGCCGCCTGGTGACCTTGGAATCCGGCAAGATCCTGCAGGAGGGGCTGGGCGAGGTGCAGGAGATGATCGATATCTGCGACTTCGCCCTCGGTCTCTCACGCCAACTCTATGGCCTCACCGTCGCCTCCGAGCGCCCGGGCCATGCCATGCGCGAGACGTGGCATCCCATGGGCCTGTGCGGCATCATCACTGCCTTCAATTTCCCGGTGGCACCCTTCGCCTGGAATGCTGCGCTGGCGCTGGTCTGCGGCGACCCCGTGATATGGAAGCCCTCGGAGAAAACGCCGCTCTCGGCTCTCGCGGTGGCGAAGATTTTCGCCCGGGCCGCGGCGCGGTTTGGCGATGCGCCCCAGGGCCTGTTGCAGATCGTCATCGGGGAACGCGCGGCTGGCGAGGTCCTGGTGGAGAGCCGCGATGTGCCGGTTATTTCCGCCACCGGCTCCACCCGCATGGGCCATGCCGTGGGGCCAAAGATCGCCGAGCGCTTTGGGCGCAGCATTCTTGAGCTCGGCGGCAACAATGCGATGATCGTCGCCCCGTCAGCCGATATGGAGATGGCGTTGCGCGCCATCGTATTCTCCGCGGTCGGTACCGCGGGCCAGCGCTGCACGACGCTGCGGCGCCTGATCGTTCATGGCGATGTCTATGATCGGCTGATTCCTCGCCTGAAGGCGGCCTATGAGGAATTGCCCATCGGCGATCCTCTGGCCGAGGGCACGCTCGTCGGCCCGCTGATCGACGCCCAGGCATTCGAGGACATGGGCCGCGCCCTTGCCCGGGCCAAGGGCGACGGCGGGAGAGTTCATGGGGGCGATCGCGCGCTCGCGGAACGCTATCCGAACGCCCACTACGTACATCCCGCGATCGTCGAGATGCCGGGCCAGACGGAGATCGTGCGCCAAGAAACTTTCGCACCGGTGCTCTACGCCATGAAGTATCGCGAACTGGCGGAAGCCATCGCGCTGCAGAACGCCGTGCCGCAGGGCCTCGCGTCCTGCATCTTCTCGACCGATCTGCGCGAAACCGAGACGTTCCTGTCGGCGGTCGGTTCCGACTGCGGCATTGCCAATGTTAATATCGGCCCCTCGGGTGCCGAGATCGGCGGGGCCTTCGGCGGCGAGAAGGAGACCGGCGGCGGCCGCGAATCCGGCTCGGATGCCTGGAGGGGCTACATGCGCCGGCAGACGAACACGATCAACTATTCCCGGGCCCTGCCGCTGGCGCAGGGAATCAAATTCGAGGTCAGATGACGCTGCGAAAACGGTCCACCCGCTTGCCCCACGAAGCCGGCAGGCCGGTGCGATTTCGCTGGAACGGCCGGGAGATCGAAGGACGCGACGGCGACACGGTGGCAGCCGCGCTCCATGCGGCTGGCATTCGTGGCCTCGCCTGTTCGCGCAAGAAGCATTGGCCGCTCGGCTATTCCGGATCTTATGTCGCGGGCGTGCTGGCCCGCGTGGACGGGCGGCCGAATGTTCGCCTCGACCTCGAATCAATTCGCCAGGGCGCGCGGGTCGAGAGCCAAAATCATTGGCCGGGTGCTGCCTTCGACATTTTATCGCTGATGCAGTTGGTCCCCGCCCGCTGGCTGCGGGGCGGCTTCGAACATCCCAATTGGGCGCCCGGGGGCAGCCGGCGATTTGCCGTCTGGGAGCGGTTGCTGGCCTTTCTCGCCGGTGTCGCGAAGCCGCCGGCCCGCGATCTTGCAACGTCAGCCAAGCCGGGCCGAAAGATCGACTGCGGCGCGCTGGTCATCGGCGGGGGGCCGGCCGGCTGTGCCGCGGCAAACAGCCTGGCGGCCCAGGGCATTGCGACCGTGCTGGCGACTCGCGGGGCGGGCCTGGCGCGCTTCGCCAGCGCCATGGGTGAAAGCCCGCCGAAGCTCGACCCCCGCATTGAATTGATCCGCGGCGTGGAAGTCTTCGGCCTCTATCGCGAAGGGACCATTGCGGCGGCGGCGCCGATCCGCCCGAACGAGGGCGCTTATTTATTCGAGCCCGGGCAGATCGTGCTGGCCGTGGGTGCGCGCTCGATGCCGCCGTTGGTGCCGGGCAGCCATGTTCCCGGCGTGATGGACGCGCACACCGCCTTGAACCTGGCGCACGGCCATGCCGTGGCACCGGGTCAGGCGGTTCTGGTGGTCGGCAACGGCAATCAGCACGGGATTGCCGGTCGCCTTCGCGAACTCGGAGTCAATGTCGTTGCCATCGAGGACGTT
>JBGPNG010000193.1:0-4747 GCA_041487395.1 Dongiaceae bacterium | reverse complement strand
GAGTTGTTCGCGATCGACTTCGCTGCGTCCCGAATGCAAGTCCATGGCGCCGTCGGCAAGTTTCGAGAGTTTGCCGAAACCGCCGGCAAGCGTCAGTTGCTCAATCGGATGGCGCTTCAGATATTTAAGCGTACCCCCGGCAAAATCCCCCATGTCGATAAAGGCGATTTCGGGCAGGCCGTATAGCCGCTGGATTGCGGCCTCGGACGTCGAGCCGGTGCAAGCGGCGGCATGCCTCACATCATTCGCCCGGCACACATCGATGCCGCGATGGATGGAGGCGATCCAGGCGGAGCAGGAATAGGGATGAACTACCCCCGTCGTACCCAGGATGGAGATTCCACCCAGGATGCCGAGGCGGGGATTCCAGGTGTGCTTTGCCAGCTCGGCGCCGCCGGGAACCGAGATCGTGATTTCGGCATCGACAGGAATGGCTTTCGTCGCGGCGACCTCGGCCAGCGCAAGGCGCATGATCTCGCGCGGTACCGGGTTAATGGCCGGTTCGCCCACGGCCAGCAGCAACCCCGGCCGGGTGACGATTCCGACACCTTCGCCGGCGCGAAAGATCAGGCCGCTTCCCGCAGCAAGCAGCCGTACCTGGCTGAGGATCAGGGCGCCATGGGTGACGTCGGGATCGTCGCCTGCGTCCTTCACGATCCCGGCCGTTGCCCGATCGCGGCCAAGTTCCTGGCGCGCGAGCGCAAAGCTTGGACGATCGCCCTTGGGCAATGCGATCTCGACCGGATCGGGAAATTCGCCCGTCAGCAGCGCCGTATAGGCCGCCTTGGCGGCGGCGGCGGCACAGGCGCCCGTCGTCCAACCTCGGCGCAGCGGCCCGCGCGGCTTTTCTCGCATGGCGATATTCTTAAAGGCCGTGTCTCGATTTGACTAGTCGAGACGGGAGCGAGGCCTAGAATGCCGCAATGGAAGAGCTATTCCGCAATTTTCCGGCCTTGGAGCCTGGATCGGTCTGGTTGGCAGGGGCGGGGCCAGGCGAGCCGGGCCTGCTTTCGCTGCTGGCACTCCATGGCTTGAAGCAAGCCGACATCGTGGTCTACGACGCGCTGGTGGATGAGCGCATCCTCGCTTTGGCCCGGCCGGGTGCCGTTCTCGAATACGCCGGCAAGCGCGGCGGCAAACCTTCGGCCAAGCAGCGCGATATTTCGCTGCGGCTCATCGATCTGGCACGGGAGGGCAAGCGGGTTCTGCGCCTCAAGGGCGGGGATCCCTTCGTCTTCGGACGCGGCGGCGAGGAGGCGCTCGCGCTCGTCGCCGCCGGTATTCCCTTTCGCATCGTGCCGGGCATCAGTGCTGGAATCGGCGGCCTCGCCTATGCGGGTATTCCGGTCACGCACCGCGACGTCAATTCGGCCGTCACCTTCATCACCGGCCATGACGCCAGCGGTCTGGTGCCGGATTCGGTCGATTGGGAGGCGCTGGCCAAAGGCGCGCCCGTGCTGGTCATCTACATGGCGCTCAAGCATATCGAGCAGATCACCGAACGCCTGATCTCCGGCGGCCGTTCGCCCGGCGAGCCCGTCGCCGTCATTGCCAAGGCCACCACGCCCGGCCAAACCGTGCTCGAGACCACGCTTGCGAAAGCCGCGGCGGATATACGTGCGGCGGCGATCGAGCCGCCGGCAATGGTCGTCGTGGGCGAAGTGGTCCGCCTTCGCGCCGCCCTCGATTGGCTGGGCGCGCTTAACGGCAAGCGGCTGACACCCAATCCCCTCAATCTCGCCCATCGAAGCGAGAGCGCGTGAAGGCTCGTGGCCTGATTTTCGCAGCACCCGCTTCGGGTAGCGGCAAGACCGTACTGGTTGCCGGGCTGCTGCGGCTACTGTCGCGGCGGGGCATGGCCGTGGCGCCCGCGAAGCTTGGTCCCGATTATATCGACCCGGCCTTTCACGCCATCGCAAGCGGGACAGCCTGCCTCAATATCGATCTCTGGGCCATGCGGCCATCGACGGTTGCGGCGATGCTCGATTGCCTCATTCGCGCCGCCGGATTGGTCGTCGTCGAAGGTGTCATGGGGCTCTTCGACGGTGCGGCCGACGACAGCGGCTCCACGGCCGATTTTGCCGCCCTTTCGGGCTGGCCGATCATCCTCGTCGTCGACGCGCGTGGCCAGGCAGCCTCCGCCGGCGCGTTGGTTCGCGGTTTCGCCAGCCATCGCCGGGATGTGCCGATCGCCGGGGTCGTCTTCAACAAGGTCGGCGGTGCGACCCATGGCGAGATGCTGCGTCGCGCCATAGAACCGCTCGGCATACCGGTCTTGGGCTGTGTGCCCAGGGCCGCGGATTTTATGCTGCCTGAGCGCCATCTTGGTCTCGTTCAAGCCGTTGAGCACCGCGATCTCGATCGTTTCCTCGACAGCGCCGCTGATCGTCTGGCCGCGAGCGTCGATGTCGAAGCACTTCTTGCTTTGGCGCGGGCGGCAACGGCCCCACCGACCCCATCGACGAACGAGACCCTGCCGCCCCTTGGTCAGCGCATGTCGATCGCCAGCGATGCCGCTTTCGCATTCGCCTACCCGGCGCAACTCGATGCTTGGCAAGCCGCGGGGGTGGAGTTGCATCGGTTCTCGCCATTGGCCGATGAAGCACCGCGCAATGACGATGACGCGGTTTATCTTCCCGGCGGCTACCCGGAACTCCATGCCGGCCGGCTCGCCGGCAACCGGGTCTTTCTCGATGGCCTGTGCCGGGCGGTGCATCGGGGAGCCAAGGTCTTCGGCGAGTGTGGCGGATATATGACCTTAGGCACGGGTCTTATCGATCAGAAGGGCGGGCGCCATGCAATGGCAGGGCTGCTACCCTTGGAATCCTCATTTGCCGAGCGTCGACTGCACCTCGGCTATCGCGAGGCGACGATCATTGCCGATGGACCGCTGGGTCCGCCGGGGACACCCTATCGCGGCCATGAATTCCACTATGCGACCGTTGTCGATGAAGGTCCGGGGCAGGCGCTGTTCCATTGCCGCGACGCGCGTGGCAACAGCCTGGGAGCGACCGGCCGATCCCGCGGAAACGTCTTTGGCTCTTTCGTCCATTTGATCGATCGCGGCGCAGGAGGTCCGTCAAAACCTCGATCTTTAGATTGACGATCCGGGTTTTCCTCTCGCCAGCTTCGCATAGCGCCGCGCCAATTCCGCGCCGATCGGCCCGGGCGCCAGACTCCGGTCACCGAGCCGGACCAGCGCCTTGATTTCGATCAGACTGTTGCTGAGGAAAGCCTCGCTTGCCCGATCGACATCCGACAGGGTCAAAGGCTGTTCGCGCGTGGGGATGCCAGCCGCTCCGGCCAGATCGATCAAGGTTTGCCGGGCGATGCCCGCAAGTACGCCTTCGCTCGGCGGCGGCGTCACGATGCTGCCGTCCAGCACCAGGAACAGATTGCTGCGGCTGCCGCCGGTCAGGCGGCCCGCCGTATTCAACAGCAGCGCCTCGTCGCATCCCGCCGCCGCTGCCTCGCGCAATGCCAGCATGTTGTCGAGATAGGCCAAGGATTTGAGGCGCGACAAGGGTGAGTGTTCGTTGCGCCGAATCGAGGCGATATGGCCGGTCAGCGGCAGCGAGGCCGTGTCGGCCATCGGGTGGGTGGCGATGAGAATCGTCGGGGTTGGGCAAGGCGGGGGCAGCAGGCCGCGTGGCGCAGGCCCGCGTGTCAGCGTGATGCGGATCGACGCCTCGCGCTCGCCATTGGCCGCCAATGTCGCGGCGACCGCCGCTGCCACATCGGTTGTCGATGGCATGGGCAGATCCAGGGCTGCGGCGCCAGCGGCAAGTCGGGCAAGATGGGCGTCGAGCCGAAAGGGCCGCCCGTCATAGGCGCGCAGCGTCTCGAACAGGCCATCCGCCAGAAGCAGACCACGGTCGGCCGGATCGATCCGCGCCGTGGCACTGTCGACCAGTTGGCCGTTCAGGTGGATCTTTGCCATACGCTTTCGTCCAGGAAGTTTTTCAGCAACCGGTGGCCATGCTCGGTCAGCACGGCCTCGGGATGGAACTGCACGCCGACGACGGGCAACTGGCGATGAACCAATGCCATGATCACTCCGTCATCGCTGTTGGCCGTCACTTCGAGATCGGCCGGCAGAGATTCGCGCTCGACAATTAGCGAATGATAGCGCGTAACCCGAAACGGGCTGGGAATGCCGGCAAAGAGGCCGCTGCCGCGATGGACAACCGGCGAGGTCTTGCCATGCATGACTTTGTCGGCGCGGACAATTCTGCCGCCCAGCGCCTCGGCGATGCATTGATGGCCAAGGCATACGCCCAGCAGCGGCCGCCGGCCGGCGAAATAGCGAACGGCGGCCAATGAGATGCCAGCACGTTCCGGCGTGCCGGGGCCGGGCGAGATGACGATATGACTCGGCGCCAGGTCTTCGATCTCCGCCAGGCTGCGGGCATCGTTGCGAACGACATCGACGTCCATTCCGATTTCCCGCATATAGCGAGCCAGGTTGTGGGTGAATGAATCGTAGTTGTCGATCAAGACGACGGTCATGGCAGCCGCCTCGACAGCGTCTCAATCAAGGCGCGTGCCTTCGTCAGACTCTCCTCATACTCGGCCGCCGGATCGGAATCGGCGACGATGCCGCCGCCGACCTGGAAGGTCAGCTGTCGGCCGCGGATCGCCATGCTGCGGATGACGATGCTGCAATCCATTGAACCATCGAACCCGATATAGCCGATGCTGCCGCAGTACGGGCCGCGTCGCGTCGGCTCCAGCTCGGCGATGATCT
>JBGPNG010000192.1:0-4755 GCA_041487395.1 Dongiaceae bacterium | reverse complement strand
GATCGCGCTCGTCCTGTTTCATCTTGGGCTCGAACAGCCGGTCGCGGCGCCATTGCCGGGCGATGTCCTCGAGAGAGGACCACAGGCCGGCCTTGAGCCCCGCAAGATATGCGGCACCGAGCGCGGTCGTCTCCGTCACCACCGGCCGCTCGACGGGGGTGCCCAGCATGTCGGCCAGGAACTGCATCAGCCAATCGTTCTTGCTCATGCCGCCGTCGACGCGCAAGGCGGTAGGTTTGGGGGCGCCGTCGGCCGCCATCGCCTCCATCAGATCGCGCGTCTGGTAGCAGACCGCCTCGAGCATGGCGCGCACGATCTCGCGCCGGCCGACATCGCGCGTCAGGCCGAAGATGGCGCCGCGCGCGGCGGGGTCCCAATATGGCGCGCCAAGACCGGTGAAGGCCGGTACCAGATAGACGCCGGCATTGCCGGTGAGCGCTGCCGCCATGGCCTCCGTCTCGCCGGCATTGGCGATGAGGCCGAGCCCGTCGCGAATCCATTGCACGCCGGCGCCGGCGATGAAAATGCTGCCTTCCACGGCGTAGGTCGTCTTGCCGGAGATCCGCGCCGCGACCGTGGTGACCAGACGGTTCTTGGATCGCGGGGCGGTTTCGCCGCTGTTCAGCAGCACGAAGCAGCCGGTGCCATAGGTGCTCTTGATCATGCCGGGTGAAAAACAGGCCTGGCCGATGGCGGCGGCCTGCTGATCGCCGGCAATCCCCAGGATCGGTATGGCGCGGCCGAAAAGCGATGGCTCGCTGGCGCCGTAGTCGGCAGCACAGTCGCGCACATCGGGCAGGAGTTTTCGCCTCACGCCGAAAAGGTCGAGCAGTTCGTCGTCCCATGCTTGACGATGAATGTCGAACAGCATCGTGCGCGAGGCATTGGTTGCGTCCGTGGCGTGAATCTTTCCGCCGGTCAGCCGCCAAAGGAGGAAACTGTCGATGGTGCCGAGGGCCAATTCGCCCGCCGCCGCCTTTTGCTTCGTACCCGCTACATTCTCCAGAAGCCAGGCAATCTTGCTGGCGGAGAAATAGGGATCGAGGCGAAGGCCCGTCGTCCTCTCCACCAGTTCGCCATGCCCCGCCCGTTCCAGCTTTTGGCAGAGCGCCGCACCGCGCCGATCCTGCCAGACGATGGCGTTGTGCAGGGGCTTGCCGGTCTTGCGCTCCCACAGGACCGTCGTTTCGCGCTGGTTGGTGATGCCGATGGCGGCGACATCGGGAACCTCCTTCAGAACCTGGCGGCAGACCGCCAAGGTCGCCCGCCATATCTCCTCCGGGTCATGCTCGACCCAGCCGTCGGCCGGGAAGATCTGCGGCAACTCCTGCTGGGCCACGGCGAGAGACCGCCCGCTGCGGTCGAAGACCATGGCGCGCGTGCTGGTCGTCCCCTGATCGATCGCCAGAATGCTGTCGCCGGCCATGCCGTTCCCTCGCCGTTCGTGGCGCGATGATCGAGGTTCGGGCATCGCCCCGTCAAGCGATGCCCGCAATCGGCAAAAAGGCAATTGTGCGGCCGCGCGCCGGCCTCTAGCTTCGGAGCCGTTCGAAGGAGCGACAAAGCGTGACGGACGGCTACGATCTTCTTGTTGTCGGCGGCGGCATCAACGGCGCCGGCATTGCCCGGGATGCGGCGGGGCGCGGGTTAAAGGTATTGCTTGTGGAGCAAGGCGATTTGGCGAGCGCCACATCCTCGCGCTCGACCAAGCTTATCCATGGCGGCCTGCGCTATCTGGAATATTACGAATTTCGCCTGGTGCGCGAGGCTCTCAAGGAACGCGAAATCCTGCTGAATGCCGCCCCGCATATCGTCTGGCCGCTGCGATTCGTGCTGCCCCATGAGCGCCATCTGAGGCCCGCCTGGATGATCCGCCTGGGTCTTCTGCTTTACGATCACCTGGGCGGCCGCCACCGCCTGCCGGGCTCCAGGGGCGTGGCGCTGGATCGCGATCCCGTGGGCCGGCCGCTCAAGGAAAGCTTCCGCCGCGGCTTCGTCTATTCCGATTGCTGGGTCGAGGATTCGCGCATGGTGGCGCTGAACGCCCGCGACGCGGCCGAGCGGGGTGCGGATATCCGCACGCGCACCCGCTGCGTCAGCGCCGCGCGCGAGGGCGATGTCTGGCGCGCAAAATTCAGCGACGGGGGACAAGCGACGGCGCGCGCCCTGGTCAACGCCGCTGGGCCCTGGGTCGCCCAATTTCTTGATCAGGGCTTGCATCTGCCCCATCGCTCGGTACTCCGTCTGGTCAAGGGCAGCCATATCGTCGTTCCCCGGCTGTTCGAGGGCGACCAGGCCTATATCCTGCAGAACGACGACCGGCGCATCGTCTTCGCCATCCCCTATGAACGCAACTTCACGCTGATCGGCACCACCGACGTGCCTTATGAAGGCGATCCCGCCGATGTGGCCATATCCGAGGAAGAGACCGGCTATCTTTGCCAGGTCATCAACCGTTATTTCCGCAAGTCGATCTCGCCGGCCGATGTCGTCTGGCACTATGCCGGGGTCCGGCCGCTCTATGACGATGCCTCCGCCGATGCCTCCGCGGTGACGCGCGACTATGTGCTGGACCTTGCCGCACCCGAGGGTGGCGCACCTCTGCTCTCGATCTTCGGCGGCAAGATCACGACGTATCGCCGCCTGGCCGAGCATGCGATGGAAAAGCTCGCGCCATACTTGCCCAAGGCGGGCGGCACCTGGACGGCATCGTCCCGTCTGCCGGGGGGCGATATTCCCGATGCGGATTTCGCAGGTTTTCTCGCGAGGCTCCAGGTCGGGCGGCCCTGGCTGCCCGCCGATCTCGCCCGGCGCTACGCGCGCGCTTATGGCACGCGGGTCGAGCGCTTGCTGGGCGAGGCCAAGAGCCTTGCCGAACTCGGCCGCGCCTATGGCGAGGATCTCTACGGCGCCGAGGTGGAATATCTGATCGATCAGGAATGGGCGCGAAGTGCCGAGGATATCCTGTGGCGGCGCTCCAAGCTGGGGCTCCATCTTTCGCCGGCGACGAAGGCGGCATTGGCCGAGCGGTTCCGTTGACATGAGCGGGGTGCAGCGCATCGGCGTGCTGGGCGCGGGCGCCTGGGGCACGACGCTTGCCATCGTCGCCCAGCGCGCCGGCCGCGAGGTCACGCTCTGGGCGCGCCGCCCCCTGCAGGCAGCGACACTCTTCGCCCGGCGCGAGAATCTGTTGCATCTGCCCGGCGTCATGCTCGATCCCGCCATCCGCATCACCGGCACGATCGAGGCGGCGCTGGAAGCCGATGCCGTGCTGATCGCACTTCCCGCCCAACATCTGCGCCAGCAGCTGGCCGGCCTCGCCTGGTCGAGTTCCACCGCGGCCGTGATCTGCGCCAAGGGTATCGAGCGTCACAGCCTGAAATCGATGCCGGAGCTCATGGCGGAAATTCATCCGCAGGTCCCCGTCGCCATGCTCTCGGGCCCCACTTTCGCGGGCGAGGTGGCGCGCGGCCTGCCGGCGGCCGTCGTCATCGCCGGCACCGACGATCACCTGGTCGATCGCCTGGCGGCAGCACTGGCGACGCCGGAATTCCGCCCTTATGCCTCCGCCGATCCTGTCGGCGTCGCGCTGGGCGGGGCGGCGAAGAACGTGCTGGCCATCGGCTGCGGCATCGTGGTCGGCCGAGGGCTGGGCGAGAATGCCCGGGCGGCCCTTTTGACCCGCGGGCTTGCCGAATTGGCGCGCCTGGTCGAGGCGGCCGGCGGCCGGCGCGAGACGGCGATGGGGCTCTCGGGCGCCGGCGATTTGATTCTGACGGCGACCAGCGGGCAATCGCGCAACACTTCGCTCGGTGCCGAATTGGGAAAAGGCTGCGCGCTGGCCGAGATTCTCAGCCAGCGCCAAAGCGTGGCGGAAGGCGTTGAGAGTGCAGCTGCCGTCGTCGCACTCGCCCGGCGTCACGGAGTCGAAATGCCGATCTGCGAGGCGGTGGCGAACATTCTTGCCGGCGGAGATATCGATGCGGAGCTGCGCCGTCTGCTCGCCCGACCGCTGAAGCGCGAGAGCGATGCGGGCAGTTGAGGTCGCTCATGGCGCCCATGCCGGCGTAGCAGGGCTGATCGCCACCCCGCCGGGCTTGCCGGCCGGTTCGCACAACGCATAATCTTTGGCCATGGAAGCGCCGCTGAACATCCTCTGCGTCCAGAACGACACGATCGGCCCGCCGGGCATGGTGGGCGAACAGATCTTTCGTCGCGGCGGATTGCTGGATGAAGTGATGCCCCATGACGGCGATGCGCTGCCCGCCGATCATCGCCGATATGACGGCGTCGTCGTGCTGGGCGGGGCCATGGATGCCTTCGACGATGGAAACTATCCTCAGTTCCAGCCGTTGATCCGCCTGCTGCAGGGATTCCACGCCGCCGAAAAACCAATTCTCGGCATTTGCCTCGGCGCGCAGCTCGCCGCCCGCGTCTTCGAGAAGCCCGTCTATCGCCATCGTGAGCTGGAGCTGGGATTCACGGAGGTGGAGATCACGGAAGCGGGTGCCGCCACAGCGCTGCTGGGCGGGGTCGATCGCCGGCAATGGGTCATGCAATGGCATCAGGACACCTTCGATCTGCCTGACGGCGCCGAATTGCTGGTATCCGGGTTGCGCTGCCGCAACCAGGCCTTCCGCATCGGCAAGCATGTCTACGCCTTCCAGTTTCACTTCGAGGCCAGCAAGCCCATCGTGCGCGGCTGGGTCAGGGCGCAATTGCCCTTCCTCCAGCAGCAACACCCCTATTTCCCGG
>JBGPNG010000191.1:0-4769 GCA_041487395.1 Dongiaceae bacterium | reverse complement strand
CGATCGTCCACATTGCCGGTCGGCTCGTCGGCCAACAGCAGGCTCGGCCGGGCGATCACGGCGCGGGCGATGGCGAGGCGCTGCTGCTGCCCGCCCGAAAGCGTGGCCGGCAAAGCGTCGAGATGGTCGCCCAGCCCCACCCAGGCGAGCAATTCGCGTACGTTTTCTTGCGCTTCGGATTCGCGCACCCCGGCGATGCGCAACGGCAGCGCCACATTGTCGACGGCCGAGAGATGAGCGATCAGGCGGAAATCCTGGAACACCACGCCGATGCGCCGGCGCATCTCGGCGATCTCGCGCCGGCGAAGCTGCGTCACGTCGCGGCCGAACAAGCGGGCCAGACCGCTGACCGGCCGCAGCGCCAGATACATGACGCGCAGCAGCGAGGATTTGCCGGCGCCGCTCGGCCCGACAAGGAAATGGAACGATCCCGGCGCCAGGCTGAAGGAGACCTTTTGCAGAATGTCGGGGCCGGCGCCGTAACGCAGAAGCACATCGTCGAACAGAACCAAGCCGCCACGTCCTTTGCGCGATTAGTGTGGGGCGCGAATCGAAAGCGGCGCGAGCATCGCACAAGGGGCTTTTGGGCGTAAAGCACGGCGGATAGCCGGTCATGGCGTGGTTTGAATTCCTGCGGCACCTCGCGCAGAATGCGCGGCGCGCCGACAGGGTTTTGAGGCCAAACATCCAATGCCGCGTTGCCAGCGACCGATTGGGATGCAATGTCCCGCTTAGACGCCTTCTTCGATCGCAGCGGGACAGTGCCGCGTCCGCCCTACGGCCGATTGTGGCGCGAGGGTTTGTCCTTTCTTCTCGAATATCCCGCAATGCCCGATCCCGTGGAGTTCGCGCCGGGCGAGGGCCATGTCGTGCTGGTCATCCCGGGATTGTTGACTCCCGACGCCTTCACCCGGCCGCTGCGCCGGTTCCTGAAGCGCTGCGGCTATCGCGCCTTCGGCTGGGGCCTGGGCTTCAATTTCGGGCCGACACGCCACGCACTCGATGGTCTGCGCCGGCGCTTCCAGGAATGCCGGGCGCTTGCCGGTGGGCCGATCAGCCTGATCGGCGTCAGCCTGGGCGGACTCCTGGCGCGCGATCTTGCCTATGACCACGCGGCCGATATCCGCCAGGTCATCACGCTGGTCAGCCCGTTTCGCCTGCCGACGGCGAGCACCATCGAACCGGCCGTCCATCTGCTCGCGCCCTTCTTCAGCCCCGCAATCGACATCGCGCGCCTGGCGACGCCGCTGCCCGTACCGGCCACGGCCGTCTTCACCCGCACGGACGGATTGGTCGCCTGGGAATCCTGCCGCGGCGACGATGCGAATTGTTTGTCGCTGGAGGTCGAAGGCAAGCATGTGACGATCTGCCGGAATCCGGCGGCGCTTCGCATCGTCGCCCGCCGATTGGCCGAACTGCGGGCATAGCCGGCAGAGAGCACCGACGCCCGCCTCGCCTTGCACAGCCGCGCCGGCGGACATATAAGCCTCGGGGGAGAGGTTACGACTATCTCATGATCGTCAGTTGTCCTGCCTGCTCGACGCGCTATCTCGTCGAGCCCTTGGCCCTTGGGCCGCAGGGCCGTCTCGTACGTTGCGCCAAATGCGACCATAGCTGGCAGCAGAATCCGCCCGACGACATGCCGCTCCAGGTCGATCTGACGGCGCCGCCGCCGGGCAAGATCCCGCTGCCCGAACGTCAGCAGGCAGCAGTCCGGCGCTCACGCGGTGCCGGTCTTCCGCTGCTGATCGTGCTGCTGATCGCGCTTGCTCTGGCCGGCGGCTATTTCTTCCGCGAACGCATCATCGCCGAATGGCCGAAGACCGCGCAATTCTATGAACTCATCGGCCTGCCGACCAAGGTGCTCGGCGCCGGCCTCGCGCTTGCCAATGTGAATTTCACGCGCCACGAGATCGATGGTCAGACCGTCATCGATGTGCAAGGCGACATCTTCAATCAGACGGACAAGGATATCCCGCTGCCGCCCCTCAAGGTGGCGCTGCGCGACGATTCCGGCAAGCTGCTGTTCGATTGGACCTTCGGCGTCGATCAGCCGACCATCCGTCCGGGCGAGACGATTAGATTCAAGACCGAGACGAAGAGCCCGCCCGTGGAGGCCACTAAGCTTACCATCACTTTCGCCGGCGCGAGTTGAGCCTGACACCGCTGTTCTTGCGGCTAATCCTTCGCCGTGGCTGTCAACACACCATCCAACGCGGCACCCTCGGCATAAGGGGCCAGATGCCGAGGCCAGGGCGTGCCGGGGGCAAGCCGCGGATCGGCGACAGCCGCACCGACGACCTGGTGCAGGGGAATCACGCCGGCCCAGACCGGAAGGCCATAATCCAGTTCGTCATCGATGGGCGGGCCGGTGCGGATTTTCGTTGAGGCCTCTTCGATCGTCATGCCTAGCACGGTGGTTCCTTTCAACTCCTGGGCATCGACGGGACGCAGCTCCGCGTTGCGGCCGGGATAGACGCGCTCGACATAGGCTTCCACCGCCGCCCGTTTTTCCGCCGGATCCTCGATGCGGCTCGCCCGGCCGAAGGCCATCACCGAGCGATAGTTGATAGAGTGGTGAAAGCCGCTGCGCGCCAGCACCAGCCCGTCGAAATGCGTGACGGTGAGACAGACGGGAATGCCATCCGCCTGGCTGCGCAGCATTCGGCTGGCCGAGGAACCGTGCCAGTAGAGCCGCTCGCCCTCGCGCCAATAGCCCGTCGGCGTCACATAGGGCTGCCCGTCGATGACATAGGCGATGTGGCAAAGGATGTGGGAATCGAGAATGGCATAGATCGCGGCGCGCTCCCGGGAGCCGCGGTTGGGCAGGCGGCGGAGCTTGGAACGTTCGCTTCCGGGAAAGCTCGCAGGCAGGTTCATGTGGGAAAACTCCGCTTGTGGCAGCCTGCTTATGGCATTAAACCGGTTCCAAGAAAAGATCCATTCGATGAGAATACTAAGAGCCACTTCATCACATCCTGGCCGGCCATGAGACGCGCGGCTTCGCTCGCTGTCTTGCTGCCGGTAGCGGTGGATACCGAGCGCGCCGAACCGCTGCATCGCCAGGTCTATCGCGAACTCGCGCGGCTGATCCTGGCCGGGCGGCTCAATGCCGGCAGCCGATTGCCGTCGAGCCGCGACCTCGCCCGTGAATTGGGTGTGGCGCGCAACACTGTGCTGTCGGCGCTCGACCAGTTGACCAGCGAGGGCTATGTCGAGGGACGGCGCGGAAGCGGCACCTATGTCGCGACCGATCTGCCCGATACGGCGCCGGCGGCCGTCGAGGGGCGACATGGCGGCGCGCTAGCGCCGTTGCGCACGCGGCGCCTGCCGGCAATCGCGCCGCATGCGCGGGCGCTGGCCGACGGGCGCCATGCCCCGGCAAGGCGCTCGGGCCTGTTGGCGCCGGGCATGGCCGATGCCGGGGAATTCCCGTTCGAGCTTTGGGCCCGGCTGCTCGCCAAGAGTTGGCGGCGGCCGACCCAGTCCCTGGTGAACGGGGGTGCGCCCGGCGGCTTTCTGCCGCTGCGCCAGGCGATCGCCGAATATCTTCGCCTGCTGCGCGGCGTGCGCTGCGAGGCGGCGCAGGTGATAATTGTTTCCGGCACGCGACAGGGCTTGGATCTGACCGCCCGCCTGCTGATCGAGCCGGGCGAGAACGCCTGGCTCGAAGACCCGGGCTATCCCGGCCTGCGCGGGCCGCTGAGCGCGGCCGGCGCACGGTTGGTGCCGGTGCCGGTCGACGGCGAGGGGCTCGATCTTTCCCGCGCCCCGCAAAATTTGAATCCGCGCTTCATCGCCGTCACGCCGTCGCATCAATATCCCCTCGGCATGACCATGAGCCTTGGCCGGCGCCTAGCTTTGCTTGATCGCGCGCGCCAGGCAGACGCCTGGATCTTCGAAGACGACTACGACAGCGAGTGGCGCTATCGCGGCCGACCGCTTGCTGCCCTGCAAGGACTCGACCCGGACGGTCGCGTGATCTACGCGGGCTCTTTTTCCAAGGTGTTGTTCGCCAGCCTGCGCATCGGCTATCTCGTCGTTCCCCCGCAGGTCCTCGATGCTTTCTTGAGCGCGCGGGCAACGCTCGACGATCAGCCGAGCCAAATTGCCCAGCCGGCGCTTGCCGCCTTTATCGCGGAGGGCCATTTCGCCGCGCATCTCAGGCGCCAGCGCCGTGTCTATCGCGCCCGCCAGGAGTTGGCACTGGCGGCCGCGCGCAAGCATCTCGCCGGCTTGCTGGAGGTGCCCGCCGATCCGGGCGGCCTGCATCTGGTGGGTTTTCTCCAGGCCGGTCTCAGCCGGCACATGAACGATGTCTCGGCCAGCCGCCGCGCTGCCGAGGCCGGTATCGACGTGCCGCCCCTTTCCAAATACTGGATCGGCCGGTCCCCGCGCCAAGGGCTGTTGCTGGGATATGCGGCGATGCCGGAAGCATCGATCGAGCCGGCAATCAAACGCCTGGCGCGCGTGCTCACCGAACGGCGCGGCTAATATCGCGGGCGACCTCGCGCCCGGGCCATTTCGAAACCTATCGCTTGCGCAGGCGTGCGCATGGTAGAGGTCGAAACGTGGCGACGGCGGTTATCGTTTCCCCGGCGATCTACCATGGCCGCGATCCCGATTTGGATTGGAGTTCGGCTTGGTGCAGGATCATCATCTCGTCAGCCGGCTGCTCGACCTATCCTCGGAACAGGCCAAGCAGGCCGCTTTTTTCTGGTCCGGTGGCGCGCTTACCTTTGACGCGCTTCGTAAAGCCACGCTTCGGG
>JBGPNG010000190.1:0-4780 GCA_041487395.1 Dongiaceae bacterium | reverse complement strand
GGACTCCAGCAGGCCGCCCCAGGGCGTGTTTATGAGTTCACGCCCTAGGCGGCGGTATCTCCGTTTTCAGACGCGAAGCCTTTCAAAACTGTCAGCGCCTGCCAACCTTGAGGTGGCGATAACCCTCGTAAAGGAGAGCGAACACCAGCGGCACACCCCAGAACACCTCGGCATCATAGAAGAGGTTGGATATCTGTTCCAATATCGTCGTCCCTTCCATTGACGCCATCCCTTATACTGACCGCCGAGGCCAGAGCCGCGGGAGATAGGCACCGACTCGGCTGCGGTAAGCCAAATAGTCTCGTCCGAAGATTCGGATTAGGCGCCGTTCCTCGTAATACCCTCCGATCAGCATGTAGAGTGTGTACATAAGGGCGAAGACAAAATTGTTCATCGAGGGACCACTCGTCACGAGGAAGAGCAGCCCGCTGACCAGCATCGGGTGTCGCACCCAGCCATAGACCCCCCGGACCTCCAGGTGATGAGTCCCGAACAGTTTGAGAGGTGACCGCGGCTTGGGCCGGCCGAGCCGGGTCCGAACGCCACGCCACGCCTGCTTGAGACCGAGAAACTCCAAGTAGTCGCTTTGCATGAAGGCGGCGTAGAGCAAGACGATCGAACCCAGATGAAGCACCGTGATTGCTTGCCACATCCAGCGAGGGTATGCGACCAGCCAGGCATTATTCTCGGGGTGCTGGCCCCAGTGGAGAAAGGCGATGACCTTGTAGAACCAGAGGTAGCTCAGGAGGCAGTAAAGTAGTCGCCAGAAATGCTCAACGAACAAGCGACTCGTCCGGCGGCCTAGGGCGTCCTTGAAGGGTTCACGCGCCCCTATTGAGTGGAGCAGCCCGAAAAGGCCAAACGCCGTGAGCGACAGCCAGTAGTCGCGCAAAACGAAGAGCAACAACATGCAAAATGTCCTGCATGCGCGAGCCTATTGGCGCCGGATCTGACCGGCCCCGAGTGCGCAGCCGGGTTCTATGTAACGACGGAATGGGTTTTTGATCCAGCCGGACGCTCGCGCAGCCATAACGACGCAGAGCCTCTGTGCACCCTTCGCATCAAGGTCAGCGCTGTCAAGGACTCCGCCGGGTAGGGGCACGTTCTCGATGCTTTCCGCAAGGCCGGCCTTCCGGAATGAGGGTCTCAGAAATCCGCCTAGCTGACAGCTATAAGTCTGCTACTGGCTACAGTCGGACGAGCGGCGACGGGGTCAAATAGGGCAGCTAACGACCCGAAGCGGAATTCGTGAAGAGACCCCAAGTCTGGCGGCATTCAAATACCCGGAAGATTTCGGTCACAGGGCCCAAAAGCCCGCAGCAGCAAGGAGAGGCGGGGTCGCTCACCGATGTGTTGGAATCTCGTAGTTGTAAGATCACCTCGTGAACGGCACGAAGGAGAGCGTCCTACCATGGTAGATATCCGAGCGAACAATGCTCAAGGAACCGTCGCTCGCCTGCCGCTTGATGATCTTGAGTACATGCTGGGCTCCGGGCGGCCCGACTGGAATTACCATTGCGCCGTCTGGCTTCAACTGCCGTAATAGCGGCGGTGGGATATGATCGATGGCGCAGGTGACGATGATCTTGTCGAACGGGCCGTTTTCTTCCCAGCCATAGTAGCCATCCGCATTCTTGGTCATAATCGCCCGGTACTCGCCGTAGCCGCGCTCAATGAGCGCGTCATAGAGGCGGCGCGTACGCTCCGCTAGCGGCTTGATGATTTCGATCGACCACACTTTGTCGGTCAGGTTGGACAGATAGGCCGACTGGTAGCCCGACCCCGTACCGATCTCAAGAACCTTTTCCCCAAATTGCACCGCCAACGAGTTGGTCATTCGGGCGACCGTATGTGGGCCGGTGATCGTCACTCCGTAGCCGATGTCGAGATAATGCCATTCATAGGCACGGTCGAGGTTATGTTTGGTCACGAATTCTTCGCGGGGCGTCAAGAGAAAAGCCCGCATATCCCGCTTATCCCAAATGTCGTGGCGGGCAAGAACCGCTTGAAAACGATTCCATCGCTCTCCAAGAAAGCGTGGGTCTTCGCCGCGGTTCTTCTGCATCCAATCTATGAAGCTGGCTTGCGTGCCCATAGGCGGCGCCGCGCTCCAATCATACGGCACCGGAACGCTCGCGTGGGTCGGTGAGGGCAAGAGAGTCGCGGTCAATGCACCTGCCATGCCGATCGCGAACTGACGTCGACTAATGTGGCCGCCATTGCCAATCGGGGTCGTCAAGCTTCGCTCCACGCACAAGCTGTCGCGTAACGAGTTAACGCACGCATAGGTCGACGGGCTACTTGAGCAGCTTTGTTCGTATGTAGCCCTCCTTATTGCCGACCTTCACATGTACCCAGGTTCCGCCCGATACCTTTTCGATGACGATGACCTTTGTTCCTTCCGGTAATCTGTCGAGGAGCTTGCCTGAAGTGCTCGGCTTTTGACGCAGATTGGAGTAGCCATCGCTGTTCGACACCGTCATTTCCTGGTTGGCGACGGTCAGCAGGATTGAACCAGCTGGGCGGGCCGGCATCGAAATCGCGCCCGCCGACGAGTCACATACCGATACGGTGCACACAGCAAGAGCGATGACTATTGGCAAACACATTTTCAATCTGAGGTTCTCCTCTTCCCATAGAACCCGACTTCATCATCTCAGATAGGCATTTCTGTCTGACAGGCAGCTTGCAGGTTCCTGAACGTGCAGCTGTGCGCACTACTTGCAGCACGATAGAAGTATTGCGCATTTGCCACGCTCCTCCCTTTGGTCTGCGATAAAGATGCTCCTAAGCCGCGTGGCGGCCGAGCACCGCCCAGAGCACTGCCTTGAGCTTCTCAATCACCTTCAGGTCGACAGCATCGGAGGTCGGCAGATTCAGGCCGGCCCGGGATAGTGCGCGGCTAACCTGGCAGTTACGTCCATACTCCCGATAGGGCGGCATCTCCGATAGCGGATAGAAGAAGGGTCGCAGTTCGATTTCAGCGATCCTTGCTGCATCAACTATCTGGGCGCGCATTCCGGGTGGCACCAGTACAGACACGAGCCAGATCGAGGCTTCGTCCCCCGCCGGGAGAAGCGCGGGGAAGGCGATCCCCGGCAGCTCACCGAGATGCCTGCGGTAGAGTGTCTCCAAGCGGCGATTGCGGGCGACTATGTCGTGAATACGCCCGAGCTGGGCGACGCCGATCGCCGCCTGCGGATTGGTCATTCGATAGTTGTAGCCGACGCGCTCATGCCAGTAGCGCCTTCCCCGCGCCATGCCGTGATCGCGCAGCTCGGTCAGACGCTCGGCGAGCGCCGGCAGGTCCGTCAGGCACATGCCACCTTCGCCAGTGGTAATGGTCTTGTTGGCGAAAAAGGAGAAGCAGGCGACCTCGCCAAAGCTGCCGACCATGCGTCCGGCATGGCGGGCGCCGATTGCCTCGGCGCAGTCCTCAACCACGTAGAGGCCATGAGCTCTAGCGAGCGCAAGAAGCGGCTCCATGGCTACAGGACGGCCGTAAAGATGAACTGGAATGATTGCCTTTGTGCGCGGCGTCAGGGCCGGGGCCACGGTTTCGGCCGAGAGACCCCAGGTCATGGGGTCAATGTCGACGATCACGGGCCTGGCGCCGCAATGGATGACCGCATTGATGGTCGCTGCGAAGGTGAGATCCGGCAGAATGACCTCGTCGCCGGGCCCAATCCCAAGGGCCGTCAGGCCCAGATGCAGCGCCGCGGTGCAGTTGCTGACGGCCACGCCACAGCGGCGGCCGATGAATCCAGCGAAATTCTCTTGAAACTGCTGGACATAGGCGCCAGTGCTCGAGATCCAGCTCGACATAAAGGCATCAAGAGCAAGGCGGAATTCGGCACGGGAGAGATCCGGCCGAGCGATTTGGACCGGCCTCCGGCTCCGATCGACTGCAACTTCCAGGAGCCGACCCGAGTTGTCGAGGACAGGCCGGACTGATTCACTCTGGTTGGCGCCCGCGGAATATGAACTCTGGCATCGCGAGGCAAGATTCCCGAGGCTGCCATCAGCCAGCAGTGCCCCTTCCCTGAGGGCTTGGCGCAGGTCCTCAAGATCGAGGCGCCCGACGAGCTTCCCAGCTTGGTCGACGACGAAACATATCCCCAGGCCACTATCCAGGCACTTCTCGATGGCGCTCAGGACGCTCTCGCACGGCCGGCAGACGAAGCACGACTGATCGTCAATGCGAGGTTGAAGATTCATACGAGCCTATTCACCAAAAATCACAGGTCTCGCCCTTTCTCTATCATGGCGGCGCCTGGCGGTTGCATGTCCGGCAGATTACTATTGAGTAAGGAGTTGCCTTCGCGCAGCTTCCCTGCGCGCGGACCTGCCACATCAAGAAGACTACTCACGATGCAAGGAGGAGATTCTGCTGTTTATCCCCCACTTCCATGTTGCCACTGACAAGATTTCGTCGTAGGGCAACCCTCGGCTTCTGCCTAATTGAAAGCGCAAAATATGTTGGCATATCGCGAGCTTTGCCTTGATCTATCTCAGTTCGGTTAGGGACTACTGGGCTCACGGCTCGGCCCGAGCTCGCCGATATCCCCATACTGTTGCCGGCGGGAAATTACTCCATATCTGCCGCACGCGCCGTGGCACCAAACCCAATCCCTTCACCAGAGTCCGGGGTACCGGCGAAAACGGTCCATAGGAAAATTCGAGAAAGACGCCGTTGGCTCGGAGCAGCGTGAAGCATTGTTCGAGGATCGAGCGTTGACGCGCTAACGGCCAACCAATTCGCGGCAATGACGACACGACG
>JBGPNG010000189.1:0-4784 GCA_041487395.1 Dongiaceae bacterium | reverse complement strand
TGAGAAGCTCATGCTTCGACAGGCGCAGCATGAGGTCTTTATTTTCTCCTCATCCTGAGCCTGTCGAAGGATGAGGTCGCGCAACCCGGCGGGTCAATTTGCCCTCATGGTTCGACAAGCTCACCATGAGGACTTTATTTTCTCCTCACCCGGAGCCTGTCGAAGGGGAGGGCCCAAATCCGAGACGACCTCGCCGCTCTCCCATCGCGCAAAGCGCAATTATGGTGTAACGAACGCCCGGCGCGGCGAAGACGGAGCTATGCGGCGGCATGAGGCGGAGCGGCAATCTTCGAATCTGGACGGCGGTGGCGATCCTGGGCGCCGCCCTGTTCGGCTCAGCCTCGTCGGCCGAGGCCAAATCGCCCGTCGTCGTCGTCACGATCCGGCCGATCAACTCGCTCGTGGCATCCGTCATGGACGGCGTGGGCGTGCCGACGGTGCTGATCCCCCCCGAGGAATCTCCCGAATCTTTCGTCATGCATCAGCAGGACTTCGACGCGCTGCGGCTGGTCGACCTGATCTTCTGGCTGGGCGGCTCGCTCGAAGCTTCGCTTGCTCACCCCTTCGCCGACCCGGACATCGGCGCGGGTATCGTCGAACTGGCAGATACCGAAGGGTTGCTGATCTTTGCCCCGCGCCATGGCGGCGAGTGGGACCGGCCGCCTGCAAACCGGCGGCCGCCGGGCGAGGGCGGCGGTCCGGCGGGCGCCGACGGCCATCTCTGGCTCGATGCCGACAATGCGAAACTTCTGATCGGGCGCATTGCCAGCGCGCTCACCGATGCGGATTTTGCCCATGCCGAAGTCTATCGCATGAATGCGGCCGAGCTGCGCAGACGCATCGATGCCTTGGATAAGGAACTGACGCAGAGCCTGGCGCCGCTGCATGATCGGCCCTTCCTGCTGCTGCATGACGATTTCCAGTATTTCGAGGCGCGTTACAACCTCGAGGCCGTGGGGTCGATCGATGTCGGTTCCGATGGCCTGTCGCCCGATCAGTTGAAGGATGTGGCGGCCAAGATCGCCAGGCTGCACGCCGTCTGCGTCATCGGGGATACATCGAACGACGACGACACCCTTCAGGCCATCGCCGATACGGCCAAGGTGAAGACCGTACGCATCGATCTCTACGGCGGCGAAATCAAGGAAGCGCCCGATCTCTATTTCAAGGCGATGCGGGCGATCGGCGCCAGCTTCACCGCCTGCCTGGGGCCTTCCTAGATGACGTCCGCCGAGGCGGGAACCACGGGATAACGGGTCCCGCCATCAAACGGCGGCGAGCTGACCCGTCGTGAAGCTGTGAAGCCGCATGCGTCCCAGGATATGGATGCGGGTGCTGCTTCCGAACAGCCCCGCGATGGCCGGGTCGCGCACGTCGAGGCCGCCGGCATAGGCGCCGAAGGCGGGCAGGATCACCCGCCTTGCATCGCCGATGAAGCAGCGCCCGCCGATACGCCGGCCACGCCAGCTCAGCGCTGCCTTGGGATGGAAATGGCCGGAGACTTCGCCGGCCACGCTTCCTTCCCGGGCAATATGCCGAAAGATCAAGGGCCCCAGGCAAAACTCTGCCATGGCCCTTCCGCCGAGGGCCGCTGGCGGAACGGGATCGTGATTGCCGGCGATCCAGATCCAGTCGAGGGCGCCCGTCATCCGGGCCAGGCTTGCGGTATCTGCACTACCCAACCGGCCCGGCGCCTCGATGTCGTGGAAACTGTCGCCGAGGCAGACCACCGTTTCCGGGCGATGCAGCGCGATGGCCGCTTCCAGCCGCGCCAGGGTGGCGGCGGTGTCGTAGGGCGGCAACAACCGCCCGCGGCTGGCGAAGGCCGAGCCCTTTTCCAGATGAAGATCGGCCACGGCCAGCAACCGCCGCGCCGGCCAGAACAGCGCGCCGAACAGATCGGCCAGCAACTCGGCCCCGTTCAGGCGCAGCGCGATGGGCGCGCCGGGTGCCGCGTTCATAGCGGCAGCTGCGGCGCCGGTTCTTCGGCGATCGCCTCTTCGATCAGTTCCTGTGCTGCCTCGTCGAGCAGCTCGTCCAGTGCCGCGCCGTAGACGGATTCCTTGCCGATCTCCAGCAGCACCGGCATGGCAAGCGGCGAGACTTTTGCCAACCGTCGGTGCGTGATCTTGCCGGCGACGCGCGTCAGCATGTCGGCGAGGCGCCGGATGTCGGTCAGGCCGCCCGCCGCATCGGCCCGCGTCGCCCGCAGCAGGATGTGCCGGGGATCGTGGCGGCGCAGCACGTCGTAGATGAGATCGGAATTGAAGGTCACCTGCCTGCCGGTCTTTTCCTGGCCGGGGTGGCGCCGCTCGATCAGCCCGGCGATCACCGCGACATTGCGGAAGCAGCGCTTCATCATACTCGATTCGTCCATCCAGGCTTCCAGATCGTCGCCCAGCAGATCGCGGTCGAACAGATCGTCCATGTCGCGGGCGGGCTTCAGGCTCCAGACCGCGAGCACGTAGTCCGTGGCGACGAACCCCAGCGGCCGCAGGCCCACGCGCTCCATGCGCCGCGTCAGCAGCATGCCCAGCGTCTGATGGGCATTGCGGCCTTCGAAGCAATAGGCGACCAGGAATTCCTTGTTGCCGCGCGGGAAGCTTTCGACCAGCAGCCCGTCGCGCGTCGGCAGGAGGGATTTCCGGCGCTGCACTTCCAGCCATTCCATGACGGCCGGCGGCAGGATCGGCCAGCGCCCCGGCTCGGCCAGCAGCCCACGCACACGGTCGGCGAGATGGGTGGTGAGGGGCAGCCGGCCGCCGGCATAAGCCGGCACCTTGGGCGCGTCGCCGATGCCGCGCGTCACCTCCGCGCTCATCTCCCGCAGGCCCTCGAAGCGCAGCATCTCGCCGGCGAACATGAAGGTATCGCCCACCTGCAGGCCCTGGACGAAATTCTCCTCGATTTCGCCCAGCACCCGGCCGCGGCGGAACTTCACCTTCAGCATCGGCTCTTGAACGATCACGCCGACGTTCATGCGGTAGCGGCGCACCACGCCGGGCTCGGCGGCGCGCCAACGACCCTCCCCGTCGCGTTTCAGGCGATGCCAGCGCTCATAGGCCGAGAGCGCATAGCCGCCGGTGGCGACGAAATCGAGAACTGCGTCGTAGTCGGCGCGGCTGAGGGCGCGATAGGGTGCCGCAGTCGCAATCTCGCCATAGAGCGCATCGGCCTCGAAGGGGGTCGAACAGGCCATGCCCAGCAGATGCTGGGCCAGGACGTCCAGCCCGCCTTGGCGATGCTCCTCGCCGTCCAGGGTGTTGTCGCGCACCGCTTCGAGCGCCGCGCGGCATTCCAGCACCTCGAAACGGTTGGCGGGAACGAGCAGCGCGCGGCTCGGCTCGTCCAGGCGGTGATTGGCCCGGCCGATGCGCTGGATCAGGCGGCTGGCGCCCTTGGGCGCGCCGACCTGGACGACAAGATCGACCGCGGCCCAATCGATGCCGAGATCCAGCGAGGACGTGGCAACCACGGCCCGCAATTCGCCGCGCGCCATGGCGCCCTCGACTTTGCGCCGCCGTTCGGGCGCCAGGCTGCCGTGATGCAAGGCGATGGGAAGATTGTCGTCGTTGATCCGCCACAGCCCGTGAAAGATCAACTCGGCCTGGGCTCGCGTATTGACGAAGACCAGCGTGGTGCGCGCATCGCGGATGCGGGCATAGATCTCGCCCACCGAATGCATGGCCATATGGCCCGACCAGGGCAGATATTCGCCGGTCTGCAGAATCTCGACCACGGCCGGCGGACCGGGACGACCGCGAACGATGGCGGCAGTCCCCGGCTGCTCGACCAGCCAATCGGCGAGAGCCGCTTCATCGGCGACCGTGGCCGAAAGCCCGACGAGGCGGCAGGCCGGCGCCAGCCTACGCAGCCGCGCCAATCCTAAAGCGAGCAGATCGCCGCGCTTGTTGCCGGCCAGCGCGTGGAGTTCGTCGACCACGACGCGCGCCAGCCCCCCGAAGATGCGCGGCGCCTCGGCATAGGACAATATTAGAGCCAGGGATTCGGGCGTGGTCAGCAGCATCTGCGGCGGACGCCGGCGCTGGCGCTGGCGCTTGGCCGTGGGCGTGTCGCCGGTACGGGTTTCCACCGTGATGGCGAGATTCATTTCGGCAATCGGCTCCACCAGATTGCGGTGGATATCGACGGCGAGCGCCTTGAGGGGCGAGATGTAGAGCGTATGCAGCCCCTCGGTCGGCCGGCGGGCGAGATCGATCAGGCTAGGCAGGAAGCCCGCCAGAGTCTTGCCGCCGCCGGTGGGCGCCACCAGCAGGGCCGATCGCCCGGCGCGATCGAGATCCAGCAAGGCCAGTTGGTGCTCATGGGGTTGCCAGCCGCGCGCGGCGAACCAGCCGGCGAAGGGCCAGGGCAGGGCCGCGAGCGGTGCTGCGCTCGTCGCTCGGATGTTTGTCTTGGTTGAGCCCATGAAGGCCCGAGGTTATCTCATCCCGGCACGCGTGCCCGCAAGCGAGCGATGCGAATGTAGAGGAATCTGACTGCCCCTTTTATTCCTGCCCCTTTGATGGGGCGGATTAGGGTGGCGATGGTTCGAATTCACCCATCCCCGCTCTTAATTTCGCAATGCGCTCCGCCAGTTCCGTCGCCGTCATCGGCCGCCGCGTGCCGACGCCCCAGATCGGGTTCGGCCAAGCCTCATCCCCGACGAAGCGCGCGATGACATGGATGTGAAGTTGAGACACCTGGTTGCCCAGAGCCGCCGTATTGATCTTGTCGGCCCGAAAGGCAGATTGCATCAGTTGGCCGGCCCGCGCGATCTCCTC
>JBGPNG010000188.1:0-4794 GCA_041487395.1 Dongiaceae bacterium | reverse complement strand
GGCGCCGGCCGGGATGGCGAGAAACATGATCAAGAGCCAGGCAAGATGCAGGGCGACAAGCAGGAGGTAGTGGCCACGGCCGGCCTCGCGCCCGCCTTGCGCCAACAGGCGGCGGGTGTTGCTGGCCGCGTAGATCAATTCGAGAGCGCGGGCGGCTGCCACACACAACAGCACGACATGGAACAGACTCACGCCGCCTCGATCAGTTGGAGACCGACGCTAAAGCCGGGGCCGAGCGCCGACATCAAGAATCGCCCCGATGAAGCCTGTGCCAGCGTCCGCTCGAGCACGAACAGCACCGTTGCTGCCGACATGTTGCCGTAGTCGCGCAATACATCGCGCGCGATCTTCATGCCGCCCGGGGGGATTTCGAAGACTTCTTCCAAGGCATCGAGAACTTTCGCGCCGCCGGGGTGGCACACGAAACCGGCCAGGTCCTCCAGTGCCGCTCCGTGCTGGCCGAGAAAGGCATCTGCAACCGGGCGCAATTCGGCGCGCACGAGTGCCGGTATGTCGCGCGAAAACAGCACACCCAGGCCATCCTCCTGGACGCGCCATCCCATGATGTCGAGGGATTGGGGAAATGTGTGTTCGCCAGCCGGCCCGAAGGCAGGGCCGAGACCGTCGGTCGATATGATGGCGGCGGCGGCCCCATCGCCAAAGAGCGCCGAGGCGACCACATTGCTCTTGCTGTTGTCCCCGTGGCGGAAGGTGAGCGTGCAAAGCTCGACCACGAGATAGAGCACCCGAGAGCCCGGCAAGACGCGGGCCTGATCGATCGCCCGCGCCAGGCCGGTAACACCCCCGGCGCAACCCAGGCCGAAAATAGGAAGCCGCCGCGTATCGCGCCGCAGGTCCAGCCGCTCCATGACAAGCGCGTCGAGGCTTGGGGTGGCGACGCCGGTGGTCGAAACGGCGACGACCGTGTCGATATCGCGCGGATGGAGACCTAAGCGCGCCAAACATTTTCGCGCCGCCTCACAGAGAAGGTCGACGGCATGCTCGGAATAAAGCCGGCTGCGTTCCACCCAGCCATGCGGTTCCATGTACCATTCCAAGGGCATGCAGGAATAACGCCACTCGATGCCGGCATTCTCATAAATCGTCATCAATCGCTTGAGATCGGCGCTTTCGCCATCGAACAGGCGGTTGGCCGCATTGCGCACGGTATTCTGTTCGATGCGGAATTGCGGGACGGATGTGGCCAGGGCCAGAAGGCGGGGTGCGGGCATGGGGTTCCGCCTTAATACACCCGTTCGCGTTCCCTCCATCGTCATGATTATTCACAACTTTGTGTCCGATATCCGGCGGCCTGGCGCCGGATGGGCTGCGTCGCCGCCCGGCTTTCGCACTTGCCGCCCATCGCCTATCATCGCCCGGTGAGCGATCCGGCCGAATCGAAAGACCTGCCGCCGCCGAGGCAAGTCCGCCTTGGCCTCGGCGCCCGGCTTCGCGGGTATTTCTTCGCCGGCATGCTGGTGACCGCGCCGATCGCGATCACCGTCTATATCGCCTTGCTGCTGATTTCTTTCGTCGATGAGCGGGTCTTCGCTCTCATTCCGCCTGTCTATAACCTGGAAACCTATCTGCCGTTCGCGGTACCCGGGATCGGCGTCGTCCTGATGATCGTCATTTTGACGCTGATCGGCGCCGTTGCTGCCGGATATCTCGGCAAATTGCTGCTGCGCCTCAGCGACCGGCTGCTGAATCGCATGCCCGTGGTGCGCGGCATTTACAGTGCCGCGAAGCAGATCGTCGAAACGGTCATCAGCAACAAATCGGTGGCGTTCCGCGAAGTCGTTCTGATCGAATATCCACGCGCCGGCGTTTGGACGATCGGTTTCCTGACCGGCAAGACCATCCAGCAGATCGGGGAGACGGTCGGCCGCGGCATGGTGAATGTCTTCGTTCCGACCACGCCCAATCCGACCTCGGGTTTCCTCCTTTTTCTACCGGAGAGCGATGTCCACCGTCTGCCCATGTCGGTGGAGGAGGGGATCAAATTGGTGATCTCGGCCGGCATCGTCGTTCCCCCGGCTCGCCGTCTGCCGGAGAGCCCCAGGCCCGCGAGCGTGGTCGACGGCCGCTAAACCGCGCGCAACGTCTTTACCCCGGCGTCGCGCTCAAACAAATACAGCAACACCCGCAGCGCCTTGCCTCGCGGTGTGGCCAAGCCCGGATCGCGGTCGAGAATGACGCGCGCATCGTCATGGGCAATCGCGATCAGATCGCCATGCTCCGCCGGCTGCGCCAGGCGAAATGCCGGAAGCCCGCTTTGCTTCGTTCCAAGGAGTTCGCCCGCGCCGCGCAGACGCAGATCTTCCTCGGCAACGCGGAAGCCATCATCGGTTTCGCGCAGGATATTCAACCGCGCCTTGGCGGTTTCGCTGAGCGGCGCCTGATACAGCAGCAAGCAGGTCGAGTGCGCCTCCCCCCGGCCGATGCGCCCGCGCAATTGATGAAGCTGGGCCAATCCGAAGCGTTCGGCATGTTCGACCACCATGACCGAGGCGGATGGCACGTCGACCCCGACCTCGATGACGGTCGTCGCCACGAGGATATCGAGATCTCCATTGGCAAAACCGGACATGGCGGCGTCCCGTTCGGTCGGTTTCATCCGGCCATGGACCAGCCCCACCCGATCGCCGAAGGCCTGGCGAAGCTCGACATGTCGCTGCTCTGCCGCCGCCAGATCGACCAAGTCGGATTCTTCCACCAGCGGGCAGACCCAGAAGACCCGCGCGCCGCCGGCGACGGCCCGGCGGACGGCGGTGACGACGTCATCAAGTCGCTCCAGCGGCAGCGTGCGCGTATCGACGGGCTTTCGGCCGGGCGGCTTCTCCGTAAGCCGCGATACGTCGAGGTCGCCATAGACCGTCATGATCAAGGTGCGCGGGATGGGCGTGGCCGTCATGGTCAGCAGATGGGCCTGGCGACCCTTGTCCGCCAAGGCGAGCCGCTGTTCGACGCCGAAACGGTGCTGCTCGTCGACGACGGCCAGCGCCAAATCCTTGAACTCCACATCCTCCTGTACCAGCGCATGGGTGCCCAGGACGATAGGCAAGCTGCCCCCGGCCAGGCCGCGCAGAATCTCGGTGCGCGCCTTGCCTTTGTCGCGCCCGGTCAGCAGCGTGACGGTGATACCCGCCGCCGCCGCGAGGGGCTCGATCGTGGCGAGATGCTGGCGGGCGAGAATTTCCGTCGGCGCCAAGAGAGCGGCCTGGCCGCCGGCCTCCACCGCGTTGAGCATGGCGAGCAGCGCCACCACGGTTTTGCCGCTGCCCACATCCCCTTGCAGCAGGCGCAACATGCGGTGGGGCGAGGCGAGGTCGGTGTCGATCTCGGCGAGCGCCTGTTCTTGGGCGGCCGTCAATCGATAGGGCAGAGCGTTGCGCACGCGCTCGCGCAGATGGCCGTCGCCGCAAACGCGGCGGCCGGGCAGGCGGCGCTCATCGGCGCGAACCAGCCCCATGGCCAATTGATTGGCGAGCAGTTCGTCATAGGCCAAGCGCCGGCGGGCTGGGGTATTGGCCGACAGGTCTTCCATCGAGGTCGGGTTGTGGGCGACCCAAAGGGCGGTATGCCAGGCCGGCCATTTCATCTTGCGCAGGAGCGGGCCATCGAGCCATTCGGGCAGCTCTGGCGCTCGGCCGATGGCGGCCTGGACGGCGCGCCCCAACAGCTTGGGCGTCAACCCGGCTGTCATCGGATAGACCGGCTCGACCCGCTTCAACTGCGCGATCTCAGCGGGCGTGGCGATATAGTCGGGGTGAATCATCTGAAGCGTGCCCTCGTAGCGTTCCAGCCGGCCGCTGACAATGCGCGCCTGGCCGACCGGCAGATGGCGCTTCAGATAATCTTCATGGGCGTGGAAGAAGACCAGCATCAGGCCGCCAGTGTCGTCGTGGCAGCGCACCTTATACGGCAGGCGGCGATTGGCCGGCGGCAAATGGGCATCGACCATAACGCTCAGCGTAACGATGACGCCTTCGGGGGCGTCGGCGAGCAAGGGCGAAAAGCGCCGGTCGATAATGCCGGTCGGCAGGTGCCAGCACAGGCTCGCCACGGTCTTGCCGGCGATTTTTTCGATCAGTTTGCCGATCCGCGGCCCGACACCGGGCAGCGTTGTGGTCTGGGCGAAGAGAGGATAAAGGACTTCCGGGCGCAAGCGCGATTGTCCACTGTGAGAAGATCGATGACCCATCCTAATGCCATGGCGATCGATGACCAAACCCTGCGCAAGCGGCTCGCCTTTCGCTCCCGGCACCGCGGCACCCGGGAAATGGATCTTATTCTCGGCCGTTTTGCCGATCTTTATCTGGCTGCTATGCGTCGGGAGCAGCTTGACGGTTACGCCCGGCTGCTGGAAAACACCGACCCCGACATCTACAACTGGCTGACCGGCCGCGAGCCCCACCCCGCCGCGATCGAAGACGATCTCTGGCAGCTCCTGACCGCCAGCCTCGCCCGAGAGGCGAGCGAGGACAACGACCGTTGAATCTAGCCGATCGTCCTGTCGCCATGGCGGAGGCGTCCCTTGCATCGCTGCCGGCCCTGGCCCTCGACCGGCCGGGTCGCGCCACGCTGGGCGGGGCGCCCGAAGGATTCGATGCCCGGCTCCTGGCCTCGCTCTCGGCGTCGCGCGAGTTGCTCCACATCTGCGTCGATGACGCGCGCATGGCGCAGTTGATCGAGGATCTGGCGTTCTTCGCCCCCGATTTGCAGCCGATTGCCGTCCCGGCTTGGGATTGCCTGCCATATGACCGGGTTTCGCCCCATCGCGATATCGTTGCC
>JBGPNG010000187.1:0-4802 GCA_041487395.1 Dongiaceae bacterium | reverse complement strand
TCGGCGATCTTGCCGTCGTCGATGCCGCGCGCGGCTAGCGTCATCGTGGTCAGCAGGCGGATCGCCGATTTGGGCGGATCTTCCTTGTTCCAGATGGTGACGGCAAGAATGCCGCCCGGCTTGAGCGTCCGCATGAAGCTCGCCATGGCCTCGCGGGTGTAATCGTATTTTTCGTAGATCGTGTTGCCGCCGGCGTTCGACAGGCCGGTCGAATCGGCAAGGCTGAGATCGACGATGTCGAAGGAATTGGGCGCTTCGGGCGCATAGAGCCGCCCGGCGAAGGGAACGACGTGGATGCGCGGATCGTCCAGCATACGACCGGTCAGATCGGCGATCTTGGGGTCGCGCACCGCCTGCAGCAGCAAGGGATTGCTCTCGGCCACGGTCACCTGGGTGGCACCGCTGCGCAGCGCCAGGCTGGTCGAGATGCCGCCGCCGAATTGCGTGACGAAGACCCAGGGTGCGCTTTTCACTACATAGGGCAGATACATGGGCAGAAAGCGATAATAGGCGGTCTGGTCGGCCGGGATCGCCTTGATGATGCCGATCGGCCCGTCGCCGTCGATGAACATGCCGAGGTAGGCGTCGATGGGCATGGTCGGCAGGTTGACCGCCGCCATGTCCGACAGGCCGGGGGCGAAGTGGAAATAGGAGCTGCGATAGATCTCGAGGAAACCGAAGGGGCTCGCCGCCTTGTAGATTCGTTCCGAATCCGGAAAGTTGCGGGCGTAGCTGACGCCCTTGTATTGGGAGCTGACGATCTGGGGCAGGGCGAAATTGATCCCGGCCGCGCCGAGCCCCGCGAGGATCAGCAGAGCAAGCGCGGTTCGATCGCGCTGCATGGCGAACCAGGCGACGCCTCCCAGAAACCCTAAGCCGAGCGGCACCAGCAGCAGGCGCTCCGGCGGCAGCAGATAGAGTGCCCCCAGGAAAGCGAGCCCGCCGAGGCCAGAGCCGGCAAGGTCGGAAAAATACACCCGCCCAAAGGCCTTCTGTCCGCGCAAGAAGGCCAGGCCCAGGAACATCGCCCCCGGCAGGAAGGGGGCAAAATAGAGCAGGAAATTGGCCAGCAGACGCAGCTTCTGCTGCGGATCGGAGACCAGGAAGATCGGATTGAACGGGATCTGCTGGGCGAGGCCGTTGGCGAGGGCAAGAAGCGGGCCGAAGGCGAACAGGCAGAGCTTGGCCAGCGATTCCTGCCGGGCCTCGATGCGCCTCTTGCCGATGCACATGACCGCCGAGGCGACGCCGAACCCCAGCATGGCGATGGAAATCACCAGCGAGCCGAAATGGGCCCAGCTCGCGATCGAAAAGACGCGCATGATGGCAATCTGCAGCGCGATGATCGCGCCGGCAACCAGACCGACCGACAGATAGAACAGGCCGACGCTGGGAGTTGCTCGCCCCGCGGCGTTCCCGCCTGCGGTCGCTGTTACCAGGTTCCGCCCCCGACTTTGGTGAACGGCACGAAGGGGACGATCTTGCCGTTATAGATGTCGCGCCGGGTGATCGTGATGTTGCCGGCGGCATCGGCGACCTTCTTCACCTCCAGCACATGCTGGCGGCCCGGCGGACCGACGGGGATCACCATGATGCCGCCCGGCTTCAGCTGCTGGAGCAGCGGCGGCGGGATATGATCGATGCCGCAAGTGACGATGATCTTGTCGAAGGGCGCGGCCTCCGACCAACCGAAATAACCGTCGGCGATCTTGGTATTGATATTGCCGAACTCGGGATATCCGGCCGCGGCCAGACGCTTGTAGTTGGCGGCGCTGCGCTTGCCCAGGGGATCGATGATCTCGATCGTGTAGACCTGATCGGTCAGATGAGAGAGCAGGGCCGATTGATAGCCGGACCCGGTGCCGATCTCCAAGACCCGGTCGGTCGGCCGCACATCGATGGTCGAGGTCATGCGGCCGACGAGATGCGGGCCCGAGATGGTGACGCCATAGCCGATGTCGAGGAAGGCGTGGTCGTATGAGCGCGCCCGGTTGCGATCGAGGACGAACTCCTCGCGCGGAGTCAACAGATAGGCGCGCAACTCCTTTTCGCGCCAGACATCCTTGTTCTCGATCATCGCCTGGGCCCGGTCGAAGCGCCAGGCGAGCATCTTCGGTTCTTCATTGCGCGTCTCGACCATATAGGCGACGAATTTGTCGCGCGAATCGATGGGCGGCTTCGGCAGGTCGCTCAGCTTGAAGGATGGCGTCGTCGTGGCGAGGGTCGTCGTCGCGGCGGCCGGCGTCGTCTGGGCCATCGCCGGCGAAGCGGCGAGGAGCCCGGTCGCCAGGGCAAGGGCGAGGCCCGGGCGAATCGAAGCGCAGAGGGGCAAGGAAGCCTCCGAATCTACTGGGGAAAATGGCGTCGGAATATGACCATCCGCCGCCCGCTTGTCCATAGCGACGGCCCGGGCGATGCGTCATTCCGTCGCTGGCTTGCCAAGGCTTGGGCCCTAAGATAGGGATAGCGTCCCGCTGCCAGGATCGGTCGCCGAGCATGGATGCCAACCAGTTTGAAAGCCTTGCGGATACCACCCTGGCGCGGCTTCAGACGGCGATCGAGGATGCCGCTAGCGTGCATCTGGATGCAGAACTCGTCGGGGGAATTCTGACTATCGAGACCGAATCGGGCGCCAAATATCTGCTGAACAAGCATGGCCCCAATCGCCAAGTCTGGCTCGCCTCGCCGGTGAGCGGCGCCTGGCATTTCGCCTGGAGCGAGGACGATCAGGCCTGGCTTTCCACGCGCGGGGGAGAGCGGCTGGAAGAATTGCTCAGCCGCGAGCTCTCCGAGGCCTGCGGAGAGGCGATCCGGATTGGCTAGAGAGGAGCGTAGAGGAGAGCGGCCGAAATCCACGCAACTTGTCGGATTGCGACCCCTCTGGCAGGTGATCGCTCCCTATCGGCTGCGCGTCGTCGCTGCCATCGTCGCGATGTTCGTGGCGACCGGCACGCTGCTTGCTTTCGGCCAAGGCCTGAAGCGTCTGGTGGACGATGGCTTCGTCGCCGGCCACACCGATCGCCTCGATCAAGCGGTCATCCTCGTTTTTAGCTTGGCCGTTCTCCTGGCGCTCACCAGCTATGCCCGATTCTATCTCGTGACTTCCATCGGTGAGCGGGTGGTCGCCGATCTGCGCAAACGCGTCTTCAGCCATCTGCTCACCCTGTCTCCGGCTTTCTTCGAGTTGACGCGCACAGGCGAGGTGATCTCGCGGCTCACGACCGACACCACGCTGCTGCAGGCTCTCGTGGGTTCCGCGCTGCCGTTCGCCATGCGCAATTTTCTGATGGCTGTCGGCGGTCTCGTCCTGCTCTTCGTGACCAGCATCAAGCTGGCGGGAATCATCATTCTCGTGGTTCCCCTCGTCATCCTGCCGATCTTGGTGTTAGGCCGCCACGTCCGGGGATTGTCACGGACCGCGCAAGGCCGCATAGCCGACGTCAGTGCGGAAGCCAATGAAACACTGTATGGCATTCGCACCGTTCAGGCTTTCAGCCACGAGCAGCATGATGCGACGCGGTTCGCCGGGCATGTCGAGGAATCGTTCACCGCGGCATTGGCCTGGATCAGGGCGCGCGCCCGCCTGACCGCGATCGTGATGGTGCTGGTTTTCGGTTCGATCAGCTTCGTCCTGTGGATCGGGGGACATGACGTGCTGGATGGAAAGCTGAGCGCCGGTCAGCTTCTCACCTTTATTTTCTATGCGATTGTCGTGGCCAGCGCCGTCGGCGGCCTCGGCGACAGCTGGGGCGACGTTCAGCGCGCCGCTGGCGCGATGGAACGCTTGTCGGAATTGCTGGCGACGATGCCGATGATCGCAGCACCGGCCCATCCCGTGGCGCTGCCCTTGCCGGCGCGGGGGGAGGTCGCGTTCGAAGCTGTCGGCTTCAGTTATCCCACGCGGCCCGATCGTCGCGCGGTCGACGGCTTCGATCTCAAGGTCGCGCCGGGTGAAAAACTTGCGATCGTCGGACCATCGGGCGCCGGCAAGACCTCGGTGTTCCAGCTCTTGTTGCGCTTCTACGATCCGCAGAGCGGCCGGATACGCTTCGACGGAGTCGACATCGCCGAGGCGGATCCCGGCGAGGTGCGCCGGCGCATCGGCCTGGTGCCCCAAGACCCGGTGATCTTCTCCTACAGCGCCATGGAAAACATCCGCTATGGCCGGCCCGAGGCGAGCGATGCCGAGGTTCGTGCCGCGGCCGAGGCGGCATTCGCCGCCGAGTTCCTCGATCGGTTGCCCGACGGTTTTGCCTCGCCGCTCGGCGAGCGAGGCGTGCGGTTGTCGGGCGGCCAGCGCCAGCGCATCGCCATCGCGCGCGCCATTCTGCGCAGTCCGGCGCTGCTCCTGCTCGATGAAGCCACGTCGGCCCTCGACGCGGAAAGCGAACAGGTCGTGCAGCAGGCGCTGGAGCGCCTCATGGCGGATCGAACCACGATCGTGATCGCTCACCGCCTGGCGACGGTGCAGAAATGCGACCGCATCGTCGTCATGGATCACGGCCGGATCGTCGCCATCGGCAGCCATGGCGAACTCGTGCGCCAGGGCGGGCTCTATGCAAGGCTCGCCGCCCTGCAGTTCGATCAGCCGGAAAGTTCGCGCTCTAACGCTGATCCAGCTTGAGTTCGATGCGCCGGTTCCGGCGCAGCACATCGGCATCGTCGCCTTCGGCCAGGGGGCGGAATTCGGCGAATCCCGCGGCCACCAGGCGATTGGGCGGAATACCCTGCTCCATCAGGAATTTGACCACGGCGATGGCGCGCGCCGTCGACAGCTCCCAATTCGTGCCCAACCGTCCGTG
>JBGPNG010000186.1:0-4808 GCA_041487395.1 Dongiaceae bacterium | reverse complement strand
CGGAGCGCCGCGCCGCCTCGCAGTCGATCAGCAGCTGCTCGCCCACTGCCGCGATGAAAATGTCGTGGAGATATTTGCCCTGCGCGGTCAGGAAGGCGGCATAGATCGCCCGCTCGGGCGAGATTTTGGCCACGTCGTTGGACACCAGGCCCTGCAGGAAGGCCAGGCGATCGGCTCCGGCAAGGGCGATGAGGGCGCGATCTCGGGCGACGACGAACATGAGGCTCCAATTCCTGTCAGCGGCCTAGAGATGGTCGCTCCGGGTCCATTCTTCCAGACCCCGAACTCTCGCCGCCGTTGTCATGGTGCCGTGCGCCCGGCGGCGGCGCAAGCGCGGCCCGCCTGGCGGCAGAATTGCAACGATGCGCTGCAAGTTCGGCTTCTCCGTTGACCCCCTCATCTTGGATTGACGCTCGGCCTCCGGCTTGCCACGCCACATCTAAACGTCGACACTCCGCGCCATGACAATCGAACGTATCGGAATCCTCACCAGCGGCGGCGATTGCGCCGGACTGAATCCGGCGATCCGCGCCGTGGTCCATCGCGCCGTCATGGGTTATGGCTGGCAGGTCGTCGGCATTCGTAACGGCACGGCGGGGCTGCTCAGTCGTCCGGTCGATTGCACCGCGCTCACCCCTGCCGAAACCGATAGCGAGCTGTTGCGCCGCGGCGGCACGATCCTGGGCAGCACCAACAAGGGCGATCCCTTCGCCTATCCCATGTCCGACGGCCGCATCATCGACCGCAGCGGCGAGATGATCGAAGGCTATCGCCAGCTGTTGCTGGATGCGCTCATCGTCGCCGGGGGCGACGGCTCGCTCCATATCCTGCGCCGCCTTGCCGAGCAGGGCGGCATTGCCCTGGTGGCCATTCCGAAAACCATCGACAACGACCTGGGCCTGACCGAAGTCTCCATCGGCCATGCCTCGACCGTTGCCGCAACGACCGACGCCCTCGATCACCTGCAGCCCACAGCGGCCAGCCACAGCCGGGTCATGGTGCTGGAGGTCATGGGCCGCGATGCCGGCCATATCGCGCTCTCGGCGGGTATCGCGGGCGGGGCCGATGTGATCCTGATCCCGGAAATCCCCTATCGTCTCGCGTGCATCGCGGCGAAGATCGAGGCACTCAAATCCGGCGGGCGAAATTTCGCCCTCGTCATCGTCGCCGAAGCGGTCAAGCGCGAGTCGGGCGAGGTGGTCGCCGCTCAGTGCGACCACGGCAGTATCGGGCACTACATCGCGGCGCGCATCGGCGAAGTGACGGGTGCGGAGACGCGGGTGACCGTGCTGGGCCATATTCAGCGCGGGGGCACGCCAAGCCCGCGCGACCGTATCATGGCCTCGGCTTTCGGCGTGCATGCGGTGGATCTGATCGCCGAGGGCCGCTTCGACCGCATGGTCGCCTGGCGCGATCGCAAGGTGACCGACGTGCCCATTCTGGAGGCGATCCGGCATTATCAGGCTGTCGATCCGCAGGGTGCGCTTGCCCATACCGCGCGGGGCCTCGGAATCTGCCTGGGAGATTGAACGAAATGAATTTCTGGAATTTCTCGTTGCAGATTTTCGGCAAGCCCGGCGTGGGGCCCGCCTGCATCGCGCTGCAGGATGGGCTGGGCCTCGACGTCAATCTGCTGCTTTTTTGCTGCTGGCATGGGCAGGCCAATCGCGCCCTGTCGGCGGAGGAAATTCGGCGCGCGATTGGCGCAGTTACCGGCTGGCAGCGCGAAATCGTGCAGCCGCTGCGCGCCGTGCGCCGGCGCCTCAAGGCTGGCGTGCCGCCCATTTCGGCGGCGGAATCCGAGGCCCTGCGCCGCAAGGTGAACGATCTGGAAATCGAGGGCGAGCGCATCGCCCAGGCCGCATTGGAAGTCCTGCCGGCCCCGACCGCCGGGCGGCGCCCGGCCATCGTTGCGAATCTCGGGCTTTATCTGACCGCGATGGGGCACGATCCAGCGCGAGCACCGGAATTGCAGACGCTCAGCGAGGCTTGCGCCTAGCGTCCGGTGTGGCGCCCCAGCGGCGCACTCTGCCGCTGTCGAGGCCGAAGAGATCGAGGATACGGCCGATGCTGTGGTCGACCATGTCGTCAATGGTTTTCGGCCGGGCATAAAAGGCGGGGACGGGGGGCGCCACGATCGCGCCCATGTCCGAAAGCGCCAGCATGTTGCGCAGATGCCCGCTGTGCAGCGGCGTCTCGCGCAGCATCAGCACCAGCCGGCGCCGTTCCTTCAACGTCACGTCGGCGGCGCGGGTCAGCAGGCTGCTGGTGACCCCGGTGGCGATCTCGGCCAGGCTGCGAACCGAACAGGGGGCCACGATCATTCCCCGGGTTGGGAAGCTGCCGCTCGAGATTGGCGCGCCCAGATCGCCAATTGGGTAAAAGACATCGGCCAACGCCTTGACATCGGCCGGCTTCATGTCGAGCTCATAGCCGATCGTCATTTCCGCTGCCTTGGACATGACCAGATGGCTTTCGACGCCAAGCATCCGCAGGGTTTCCAGAAGTCGCACGCCATAGACGGCGCCCGATGCCCCGCTGATGCCGACGATCAGCCCGGGCAGGCCAGGTTTCGCCCCGCCCCGATGGGCCCTCATTTACAAATCCCGCCCGCCCGCGTTAGCATCGGATGGTCATTGTTTTGTGACAAACGGGAGGCTCGATGATGTCCGTGACGGAGCATTTGGATTCCCTTAAGGCCAAGCATCTGGATTTAGAACATCTGATCGAACAGGAAGAGGCCCGGCCAAGGCCCGACGATGACAAGATCCACGAACTAAAGCGCCAAAAGCTCCGAATCAAGGACGAAATCGCCGAACTCGCCAAACACTGACGCTGACGGGCGATCGGAGCGACGTTCAGAACGACGACGGAACTCGGGCTGCGAGTTCCGCGGCCAGCCGCGCGCGTTCGGAAATCAGCGGTTGATACCAGGCGAGACGCTGGCCGATGTGCCGGGCCAGCATCCGGCGGAACCGGTTAGGTCAGGTCGCCTCGCGGCAGCAAGCTTGTGACTGCTGGATGGGCGGGCAAGGAACCGAACCATAAGAGCAGAAGACACAGCAATGACCCGGCTTTGGCTTCAGCGCGGCCCCGCAGCCGGGGCAGTCATAGAAGAACAGGCATGCGTCGCGCGGCATCCGCTCGGTCGCCTGATGCCCGCAATCCGGGCAGGTAATGACGCATAGTTCGATCACGGGAGCGCTTTCGAAGGATAGCCGGCGTCCTTCGTGGCGGCCAGCAGCCCCGGCAGCGTTGCCCGCTCATCGTCGTAGGTCACCGTCGCCGTCTTCTTCTCGAACGATACGACGACGTTTTCAACGCCGGGAACCTTGGCAAGGCTTTGCTTCACGATGTAAGGGCAGGAAGCGCAGTACATGTTGTCGACGGCGAGCGTCACGGTGCGCTCGCCTGCCGACGCGGCGCCGCCGGAGAGAACGATCGCAACGATGCCTGCTGCGGCCAGGATGCGGGTCATTGTCGCGTCCTTGATCTCGATCACGTCCCGAGCAGGGCCGGGGCGACATAGGGAAACGCAATTGCCGCCGCCACGAGTGCGGTGGCGATCCAGAGCGACAGCTTCACAGGCCAATTAGAAAGCGGACGCGCGCAGGATTCTCCCGGCGCGCAGGCGAACCTCGGGCGCCGATAGACGAGGTAGTACCCGATGGCGAGAAAACCCAAGGTAACGGCTACGAACATCGGCTGGTAGGGCGCGAAAGCTGTCAGGTCACCGATCCAGGCACCCCCGATGCCAAGCGTGAAGAGCACGAGCGGCAGAATGCAGCATGATGAGGCTGCAATAGCCCCAAGCACACTGCCGGCGGCAATAAGCGCTGCCTTTTGCCCGGCGGTCCCGGCTCGGCCCAGCGTTCCGGATCTGGTCTCGCGAATCCCGTCCATCGATTGCGCCCTTCTCCACGGATGCTTCGCTGATAGGATCGGGCCTGTAGTCGCTACAGCTTCAAGGAGTTCCTTCATGCCCGCCATCACGAATTCGCGAGGCCCGGCGCTGACCATCGGCGAACTTTCAAAGCGCACGGAGGTCAACGTCGAAACCATCCGCTTCTACGAGCGCACCGGCGTCCTGCCGAAGCCGCCACGCAGCGCCGGCGGCCATCGCCTCTACGGCCAAGATCACGCGATGCGCTTGAATTTCGTCCGTCGCAGCCGCGAACTCGGTTTCTCGCTCGATGCGGTGCGTGGATTGCTGCAACTCGTCGACGGCAGCAGCCACACCTGTGCCGAGGTCAGGGCCATCACCCTCGATCATCTCGCGGACATCCGCCGCAAGATCGCCGACCTGCGGCGGCTCGCGCGGACCCTTGCAGAGGTCGCCGGCAAGTGCAGGGGCGGCAAAGTGCCCGACTGCCCCATCATCGAGGCGCTTTTTACGACAAGACGAATAACGGGTGGCCGGGCGCCTGGCCCTTTCCCGCCGTCGCCCCGTCGATGAGGCGCGCATTGCGGCGTTCCGAAGGCCCGGGCGTTCGCTCAGAGCCCGACTCTCTATCGGTTTCCGGTCACCCTTGCCACGTCGCTCCGGGCCGGGCAGAAAGGGAACCTTCAAGGAGATCGCCCATGCTTCTCCATCTGCAGACCTGGCCCGATGTCGAGCGCTATCTGACGAAAAGCCATGGCATCATCATTCCCATTGGTTCGACCGAGCAGCATGGCCCCAACGGCTTGATGGGCACCGATGCCATCTGCGCCGAAGCGGTGGCCAGGGCCGTGGGAGAAACGGCGGAAACGCTTGTCGCGCCGACGATTTCCGTGGGCATTGCGCAGCACCATCTGGGTTTTCCCGG
>JBGPNG010000185.1:0-4824 GCA_041487395.1 Dongiaceae bacterium | reverse complement strand
TCTTCTCTGTGTCTCTGTGCCGCTGTGGTTTTCCTTCAGGCTCTTTCGGCCACTCGGCTATTGCGCCAATAACTCGCCCACCGCCTCGCCGACGATTCTGACCAGCTTGTCCACATCGGCCTCCGCCGTGACCGGTGCGCAGAGCGTCATGTTGTGGAAGGGCGCGATCAGCACGCCACGGTTCAACAGATAGAGGTGCAGGGCCCGTTCGAGTTCGTGATCGAAGCTGGCCGCCGCCTCGCCGCCGTTGACGGGCGCTTTGGCCGAGAACAGCCATTCCGCCCGGGCGCCGAGGCGCTGCACATGCCAGGCGAGGCCATGATCGGCGATGATGCGCTCGAGCCCCTTCGCCAGGCGCTGCGACAGGCCGATCATCCGCTCATAGGCCTTCTCGGTCATCACCTCCTCCAGCGTCGCCCGCATGGCGGCCAGCGCTAACGCATTGCCGGAAAGCGTCGTCCCCATGCCGCTATAGCCGGGATTGTCCTCCGCGATCCGGCGCATCGCCGCCTCGATCTCGGCGGTGAAACCGAAGACCGAACAGGCAATGCCGCCGGCGATGGGCTTGCCCAGCGTCAGCATATCGGGATCGAGATTGAAGGCGCGGGTATAGCCGCCCGGCCCCGTGCTGATGCAATGGGTCTCGTCGTTGATGAGCAGCGTTCCGTAAATCCGCGTCAGGTCGCGCAAAGCCTGCTGGAATCCGGGAGCCGGCAGCACCATGCCGATATTGGTCATCGCCGGTTCCTGCAACACGCAGGCGACATCGCGCGGGGCCAAGGCGTGTTCGAGCGCCGGAATATCATTGAACTCGATCACGCGCGAGGTGCGGGTCAGATCCTGCGCCTGGCCCAGCACGCCGGGGCGAAGGACCGCCTTACCGTTCTCCAGCCGCAGGAAGGTATCGTCGACGGCGCCGTGATAGCAGCCGTTGAAGACCAGCACCACCGGGCGCCGGGTGATCGCGCGCGCCCAGCGCAGCGCGAAGCGGTTGGCATCCGTCGCCGTGGTCGCCATTTGCCAGAAGGGCAATCCGAAGCGAACCGACAGATTCTCCGCGGCGACGACGCCGTCCTCGCTCGGCAGCATGGCGCTGAAACCCAGCCCAAGACGGCGCTCCACGGCCAGGGCTACCGGCGGCGGCACATGGCCATACATGGTGCCCGTGTCGCCCAGGCAGAAATCCGCATAGCCGTGAGCGTCGACATCGGTGAGAGTGGCCCCCGAAGCGCCCGCCACGAACAAGGGAAACGGCGTCTCCCAATCCGTCATCCAATGCATGGGCACGCCATTGGGCAGATGGGCGCGCGCGCGCGTTGCCAGTTCCTTGGACCGCGGATTGGCCGACGCAAAACGCGCGGTCTCACGCTGGAACAATTGGGCAATGGCAGGGCGCGGGATGACGGGATGATTGGTCGGCATGGATATTGCTCCGCGGACAGGCCAAGCGCGCTGCGATAGCCGATCCCGGCGAAGCGCGCAAGGTTGCGGTCGCCGCGTTTCTGTGCTGCTACAAGGCTCCTGGAAGCCATGGAGACCCTGAATGACGGGGCGCGCGAAAAGCGAAGAAGTCGATGCCTTCCTGAAGGCCCATCCGGATCTGGAGGCGGCGGAGGCCTTCGTCACCGATCCCACCGGTGTGGGCCGCGGCAAGCTGCTGCGCGCATCCGATCTCGCCAGGATCTATCGCGAGGGCCGGCCGCTGCCCTGTTCCATCATGAGCCTCGACATCACCGGCGAGGATGTGGAGGAGACCGGCCTGGTCTGGGATCAGGGCGACGGCGACAAGCTCGCCTGGCCCATCGCCGGCACCCTCAAGCGCGCCTCATGGATGGCGCGCCCGACGGCCCAGGTCCTGCTCGTCCTCCACGATCTCGACGGCCAGCCCTATGTCGCCGATCCGCGTCATGTGCTGGCGCGGGTGGTCGAGCGCCTGCAGCGCGACGGCTTCACGCCGGTGGTAGCCGCCGAACTCGAATTCTATGTCGTCGATCCGGCCCGTGGCGCGGACGGCAAGCTGCAACCGCCCAAGGCCCCGGTCACGGGCCGGCGCCTCGATCGCATCGATGTTTACAGCGTCACGGAGCTGGAGGAATTCGCCCCCTTCATCGACGAACTTTACGCGGCCGCCCGGGTCATGGATCTGCCGGCCGAAACCTTGATTTCCGAATATGCGCCGGGCCAGCTCGAGGTCGTGCTGCGCCATCGCGCCGATGCGCTGCTCGCTGCCGACGAGGCGATCCAGTGGAAACGGCTGGTGCGCGGCGTGGCATTAAAACACTGCTTGCTTGCCACATTCATGGCCAAGCCCTATGGCAATCGGGCCGGCAGCGGATTCCACATCCATGTCAGCCTCGCCGACGATAACGGTCGCAATCTTTTCGCCGCCGACGATCCCGAAGGCACGCCCTTGCTGCGCCAAGCCATCGCCGGCCTGCTCGCCACCATCGGCGAGGGCATGGGCGTCTTCGCCCCCAATGCAAATTCCTATCGCCGCTTCCAGTCAACGAGCTACGCACCCATCGCGCGCACCTGGGGCGTCAACAATCGTAGCGTCGCCTTGCGCATCCCGACCGGCGGGCCAGAGACGCGCCATCTCGAACATCGGGTCGCAGGCGCGGATGCCAATCCCTATCTCGCCATCGCCGCCGTGCTCGCCGGCATGCATAAGGGCGTCGTCGAGAAACTCGATCCGGGTCCCGCCATCACCGGCAACGGTTATGCCCAGGCAGCCGCCGATCTGCCGAACGACTGGCCGGCAGCCTTGCGCCTGTTGAAGGACTCGACCTTGCTCAAGGATTATTTCGGCGAGCGATTCCTCGAGATTTTCCATGCCATCAAGGCGGCGGAATGCCGGCGCTTCAACGCGCAAGTGTCCGAACTCGACCTCGACTGGTATCTGACGCGCGCTTAGCATCGAGTCCAAGGCTTGACTTTTTTGCGACGCCCGCGCGTATCGGACGAACTTCGTTATCCAGAAACGCGCAGGAATCCTGGCCTCGCGGCGTGTATAGATGCGTTAGGATGATCGGCGGCGGACGAATGCAGGGAGCGCGGCGATGGGTAACCTCTTGAATCCACAAAGCGATCCCCGAGCCCGGCGGGAGTCGGCGTTGATCCGGCGGCGCTGACGGCCATAGCGGCGCGGGGCCCGACGGCCATCGGACGCAGCGATGCAAGATGAACCCGACGATGCCCTGATGGGGCGCGCCGGCCGCGGCGACAGGGCTGCTTTTGCCGTCCTGGTCAAGCGCCATTTGGCGCGCGCCACGGCGGTCGCCCAACGCATCGTGGGGAACCGAAGCGACGCGGAGGAGGTCGTGCAGGAAGCGTTCTTACGCTGTTGGCAGAAAGCTCCGGATTGGCAGCCGGCCAGCCGTATGTCCGGCGAAAAATCCTCCGGCGATCGGGCGCAGTTCGCGACATGGCTTTATCGGGTGTTGACCAATCTCTGCCTCGATCGCCGTCGTCGGCCGCAGCCGGTCGAGCTGGAAGCGGCGGGCGAGATTGCCGACAGCCGCGACGATGGCTTTGCCGAGACGGCCCGGGGCGAAATCGGCCGACGGGTCGCGGCCGCGATGGCCAATCTGCCCGATCGCCAGCGGGCGGCCTTGGCGCTTTGCTACTACGAAGGCCTGGGCAATATCGAAGCAGCCGCGGCCTTGGATATCAGTATCGGGGCTCTTGAATCATTGCTGGTGCGTGCTCGACGCAGCTTGCGCGAAACGCTCGGCGATCTTGCGAGCAACGGAGGGATGATATGATGCGGATGGATCGTTTTCGTGAGCTGCTCGATGCCTATGGCGCCGAGCCGGGGCGCTGGCCAAGCGGGGAACGAGCGGCGGCGGAAGCGCTTCTGGCCGAAAAGCCCGAGGCGAGAGACCTTCGCGGCCGGACGGCAAAGCTCGATGCAATGCTCGATCGCGCCGCGCCGCTGGCCCCGCCGATGATCGATGCCGAGGTCCTGATCGAACGGGTCCTGGCCAATTCGCAATCCCAGGTCCTGGCCTTTCGTCCGGCCAAGCGGCCCTCCGGCACCGCTTTCTGGCTCAAGGTCGCGAGCCTGGCGGCGGCCGCGATCATCGGCTTCCTCGTCGGTGTGACGCAGCTGGGCAATATCGGCGAAACCTCGACCCAGGTCGGGGGCCTCGAACTGGCGGATGTGTCGCCATGGGATGTGTCGCCATGGGATGTGTCGCCATGGGATGTGTCGCCATGGTAGGCGAGCAAACCCCAGGCAACTGGCCTCTCCTCGAACGCGCAGCCCGCCGGCGTTGGGTCACCCTGGCGTTGTTCGCATCGCTGATCGCCAATGTCTTTCTCGGCGGCCTCGTCGCCGGCCGGCTGTTGGATATCGATCGTTGGTTCGGCCAGCCCGCCTATATGCAGCAACTGGGTCCCATGGCGGGCCGGGCGCTGGAGCATCTGCTGGAGCCGCTCGATCGAACCAACCGGCAGATCGTGCTGGATTCGATGCGCGCGCATGTCGACGATCTGCAACAGCTCAACAAGGCGGTCCACGAGCAGCGCCAGGAATTGACCACGCTGCTGCGGGCCGAGAAGTTCGATCGCAAAGCCGTGGACGACGCTTTCACCGAATTGCGCCGGCGCACGGAAGCGTTGCAAACCACCATGGCGGCGGCGATCAGCGACGCCATCGAGAAATTGCCGCCCGACGCCCGCAAGCGGCTGCAGGATTGAGCCATGGCCGGAAGCGCTGAGGACTTCATCGCCCGTCAGCCGCTTCGGTCCTGGGGCTCTGCGCGCCGTCTTCAGGGGACTCTGAAGTCGTAGATACCCGGGGCTGGCCGGATATGACGCAAG
>JBGPNG010000184.1:0-4829 GCA_041487395.1 Dongiaceae bacterium | reverse complement strand
CGAACTCGCCCGATGCCTTTTCTTCCATCACCCAATAGCCGAAGCCCAGCCACGACCAATGGCCGACGTAGCGCAGCAACTTCGACCAGACCTCCTCCGCCGTGAATATCTTGCCGCCGATGTAGCGGGTGACCTAGGGATCGGCCCATAACGCAGTGCTCGCGGCGAAATCATCGCGTCGGTGGCCGCGCAGTTTAAGCCGCTCAGTTTCGACGACCGGAACTTCGCCGCCGAGATGAAGAGAGGGCATTGCCGCCTATCCGCCGGGCGGATTACCCAGCAGGTTTTGCAAGATCGGGGCCAGCGGATTGGCGGGTGCCGGCGCCGGGGCTGGTGCGGGAGCCGGCGCGGGCGCTGGAGCCGGCGCGGCCGGCTGGCTGGGCTGCAAGCCGTTTAGAAGCTGTTGCAGCGGGTTGGTCGCAGTTGGCGCTTGAGTCCCGCCGGCGGGTGCCGCCGGGTTCTGCTGCAGGCCCGGGATCAGTTGCTGCAGCGGATTGGCGCCTTGGTTGCCCTGCTGGAACAAGGCGCCGGTCAAATTGACGCTGGGCTTGTCGAGCGGGCCGTTGAGATTGACGGTCATCACCGATTTGGCCATATCGGGCGCCTTGTAGACGTCGGCGATCATGGCGAGCTTCCACAGCGGCAAATTGGCCGTGCCGTGGAACAGCGCCTTGGCCGCGGCATTGGTCAGCGTCGTATTTTCTGTCGTCACCACGCCATGCACGATGTCGAAATCGCCCGCCAGATCATTGGCCTTGCCGGCGAAAAGCGCGAGGATGCCGCCGAGCCTGTCGGTGACGCCCTGAACCAACGTCAATTGCGAGCCGAGCGCGCCCAGAAGCGCCGTGCTGGCCGTCTGCTGCAGCTGGTTGAGGATGGTCACCTTGCCGCTGACATGGCCGGGGCCCTGCAGCGATCCGATCATCTCCGCCTCCGAGGCGCCGGTGGCGGTCAAGGTGGCAGTGAGCGAGAGCGGGCCCTTCACATTGCCGCTGCCGGAAAGCTCCGCCAGCTCCATGTTCTGGGCGATCACCTTGCCATTGAAACTGGGCAGGCCGCGGCCGACCAGCTTGCCGTCCTGGACGGCGAAGCTGCCGCCATAGATCTTGCCGTTCAACGTTTCGATGCCGAGCGTGCCGGTGGCGAGGCGGAAACGAGCAACCAGATCGTCGATCTGGTTGCTGGCGAGCAGAAGATGCGTCGCCTTGTAGTCGATGACGCCGTCGGCCATGTCCAGCGCCGAAAGGTCGAGGGGTTGGCGCGACCAGCGCTCATTGCCGCCGCCCGGTTGACTCTGACTCTGACCCGTGGCTTTGCCACCGCCGCCACCCGTATCGGGCGACAGGGCCGCGGCGTTGAAATTGCCGCTGGCGAAACTGGCGGCGATTTGCGGCCGCGCGCCCGTGAGGTCGACATCCGCCGCCCCGGAGAGGTCGCTATCCCCCGCCTTGCAGACCAGATCCTTGAGGGCAAACTTGCGCGCATCGCCGACAAGATGAGCATCCAGTTTCAGCGGGCCGGGATTGCCCTTGAGGGCGGTCTTGCCGGCAGAGACGGCGGCCAGCAGATTGGCGAGATTGGGGTGGCTGGCGTTGAGCGTTACGTCGAACGCGATCGGCGCCTTGGCCGCGGCCACATTGCCCTGCACCATTGCATTGCCGCCGAGCAGCGAGAGCGTCAAGTTCAGCTTCATCGCATCTGCGCCGCCGTCGAGCCGGCCGGCGAGCCCCAGCGCGCCCAGCTTGCCCGCCATGGGCCCGGTGATGCCCGCCAGCGCCAGCAAAGGGGCCGGTTGGGCGACATCGAGTTTCAGATTGGTCGCCACCTGCGGGGTGCCGGCGAGCCCGGCGATCTTGCCTTGCAGCGCGACCTTGCCGCCCACGCCGGGCAGGTCGAGGGCCAGATCGAAATCGACCGAATCCTTGCCACTCACCGCCTTGCCCGTCAGCGCGATGGCGCCAAGCTTGCTGGCGGCATTGGGCGAAAGGCCGAAGAGCTGAAAGACCGCCGAGGCATTCTTGGCCGAGGCGTTGATCGTGCTGTCGACGCGCGGCACGCCACCGCGCAGATCCTGAGCCGTGCCTTTGGCCGCACCGTCGACGCCGAGCCCGCTGACCGAGAAGGCGACATCGAAGGCGACGTTGTCCGCGCCGCCCCTGACCGCACCGCTCAATTTGAGGGCGCCGTATTTTCCCGGTGCGGCGCGACCCAGGCCAGCCAGCTGAAAGACGCGAGCGGCATCCTGGGCAGCGATATCGAGTTTCAGATCGTAGCGCGGGTCGCTCGCCAAATTGACGATGCTGCCGGCGACATTACCCTGGCCGCCGCCGATATCCTTGGCACTGGCATCGGCGATCGTCAGCTTTCCGCCGAACAGCGTGCCCTGGAGGTGCAAGCCGCGCATCGTCTGGCCGTTGATGGCGAGGCTGCCGGCCCTGAGGTCAAAATTGGCGTCGATGTCCGCCAGGGACGCCAAGCCGGCAAGCGGCGAGGCAGGCTTGCCGCCGCCCGTCGTAGTCGTGCCGGCGGCACCCGGCTTCTTGGGCGGCAGATAAGCGTCGACATCGAGCTGATCGACGGTCAGTCCCACGCCGAAGCCGGGCTTCGTGCGGGTCGTTCCATCGGGCAAGGCCGCCGTAATGCCGCCCTGGATATGCGAGGCATCGAGTTTCATGTCGATGTCGGCCAGCTCGATTTGCACGGGCGAAGCGATCAGGCGGCTGGTGAGGGCGAGGCTGCGCAGACGATCGGCGGGGACATCGGGAAGTGCGGCCCCGAGCCAACTCGCCAGATCGCGAAGATTGTCCGACTTCGCCTGCACGGCGCCGGCGAAATGAGGCATTCCGTCTTTTGCCGCCAGCGTGCCGGCGATGTTGACGTCGGATCCGCCTGGCAGAAGGGCCGCGGCCTGTTTGATCTGCAACTGGCCATCGGCAAGGCGGCCCATGACATGGGGCCGGCTGACCACGCCCTTGCGATAGGCGACGGCCTCGGCCGACAGATCGAAATCGACGACCAGCCCGCCGGGCAGGGCAAAGCCGCCTCGGCCCGGCGTCGGCGTATTCGCCGCACTCGTCGCGCCGGCGCCACTCGTCCCGCCCGCATTGCCGGGCGGCAGCAGCTTGTCCAAATCCAACCGCCCGAAGGCGATATTTGCCACGACCTGCGTTGGGTTTCCGGAGCGGACGGAGATCTTTCCCGCGGCATTGCTGTCGCCCAGCGCCAACGCCAGATTTGCCAGTTCGATGCCGGCTGCCGAGGCGGCGAGATCGGTCGAAAGATCGAGGGGCTGGGCGAGGCCAGATGGCAGATCGCTGAAGCCGGCCGTCTTGAAGACCAGCGCCGGATCGCTGAGCTTTGCCGTCAACTTGCCCTTGAGGGAGCCCGCCGTCCGATCGGCCGAGCCGTCGAATCCCACCACGGCCGCGTCGCCCGCCATATTGATCGTGCCGCGCATGGGAATCGGCCCGCTGCCCGCGAGGGAATCGATCGCGAGATCGAATTTGGCCGGGAGGCCCGCGAGCTTTGCCTCGCCCCTGGCCGTGAAGGGGCCGGTCAGCGAGCGCATGACGACGACCGCGGTCAGCCCCTCGAGCTTCTTCTCGCTGCCGCCGCTGCGATAGAGAACGGTCCCGTTGTCGATGGTGAAATTGTCGATGGAGATCTCCGGGGCGAGGCCGGAAGATGCCGCGGCACCGGCGCTTGTTCCGGGGCCGGGGGCCGCCGCAGCCGGGGCGATGGGCGAGAACTGCCAATTGGCGCGGCCGTCCGCCAGTTGCTCGAGCAGCACCACGGGCTCGACCAGGGTCACGCGGGTGACCTGGATCCTGCCGCTAATGAGCGGCATGAGAGCGACATGCACGTCGAGGGATTTGATGCGCGCCATGTCGGGAGCGCTGCCGCCTGAAATATTGGCAAAGCGCACGCCCGAGGCGGACAAGGTTGGCGAGGGCAGCAGCGATAGCGAAATATCGCCATCGATGGTCAGGTCGCGGCCGGTCACCTCGCGCACCGCCTGCGCGACCCGGCCCTTGTAGCCGTTCCAATCCACGAAGCGGGGCCCGACCGTCACCGCGATCAGGAGCAAGGCGACAAGGGCGACGACGCCGATTAATATCTTCTTCAGCATCTCAACTCCTTACGCGCGGCCACGGTAATGCAATTCCGGTGAATGCGATTGAAATTGAATCGCCGGCCGCCTGCGCTACATATTGAAGCCAATCGTATCGTCGATCGAATCCCTGCCGGGGGCTATTGAAAGATAAAGGTAGAGCTTCATGGGCGAGCTCGTGAACCTTAACAAATTTCGCAAGGCAAAGCAGCGCCACGCGGACGATCGCCAGTCCGCTATGAATCGCGAGAAATTTGGCAGAACCAAGGCAGAGACCGAGCGCGGCCGGCAGGAACGCCAGCAGGGCGAAAAAACGCTCGACGACAAGAAGCTCGACGCCAAGAATCGCGATCCGAAAGATCAGGGTGGCGGCAAGGATAAGAGCTGAAGGCGTTTCCCGGCCTCCTCGTCCGAATATCGCCGTCTACGACAGCCGCAACACCTTGCCCGGATTCATGCGATTGTCGGGATCGAGCGCGCGCTTGATCAGGCGCATGGTATCGACCGCCGCCCCATGCTCCGCTTCCAGGCAGGCGATCTTGCCATAGCCGATGCCATGCTCGCCGGTGCAAGTCCCGCCCATGGCGAGTGCGCGGGCAATCATCTTGTCGTTGACCCGCTGCGCCGTCGCCATTTCCGCGGGATCGTTCGGGTCGATCAGGAAGACCAGATGGAAATTCCCGTCGCCCACATGGCCTACCAGAGGCGCCAGGAGCTT
>JBGPNG010000183.1:0-4833 GCA_041487395.1 Dongiaceae bacterium | reverse complement strand
CGAGCGATGGAACCATGCGCGTGGATGCCGTCGTTGGTTCAACGTGGCGCGAGACACGGTGACCCATAAGATTTCCAAGGTTTACAAGATGGGCGAGCCGAAGCCGTGAGCGATCAACCCAATCGTCTGGCCCAAGGCGGGCGCGTCGAGCGCGGCACGACGCTCGGCTTCACCTTCGACGGGCGTCGCTACGAAGGGCACCCGGGCGATATCCTGGCCTCGGCCCTGCTCGCCAACGGCGTGCATCTGGTCGGCCGCAGTTTCAAATATCACCGGCCGCGCGGGATCATGACCGCAGGTTCGGAGGAGCCGAACGCCCTTATCCAGCTCGGCGAAGGTGCCCGCACCGAGCCCAATGTCCGGGCAACTCAGATCGAAATCTTCGAGGGCCTCGTCGCCGCCAGCCAGAACCGCTGGCCTTCGCTGCGTTTCGACATCGGCGCGATCAACAACCTTCTGTCGCGCTACGTCCCCGCGGGTTTCTACTACAAGACCTTCATGTGGCCGCCGAGCTTCTGGATGAAATACGAGTATTTCATCCGGCGCGCGGCCGGATTGGGCAAAGCCCCGGCGGCGGCCGATCCGGATCGCTACAGCAAGAACTTTGCCCATTGCGACGTGCTGATCGTGGGCGCCGGTCCGGCCGGCATCGCCGCGGCACTGGCGGCCGGGCGCAGCGGCGCGCGCGTCATCCTGGCGGACGAGCAAACCGAACTCGGCGGTTCGCTGCTGGCGAGCGGCGATCAGATCGAGGGGCGCGCGGCCGTGGACTGGGTCGCCGATGCGCTGAGCGAACTCGGCCGCATGCCGGAGATGACGCTGCGGCCGCGCACGACGGCCTTCGGCTACTACGACCACAACTATCTGACTCTGATGGAACGGGTGACCGACCATCTGGCGAACCCGCCCTCCCATCTGCCGCGCCAACGCCTGTGGCGCGTGCGGGCAAGACAGGTCGTGCTGGCGACCGGTGCCATCGAGCGGCCGCTCGTCTTCGCCGACAACGACCGCCCGGGCATCATGCTGGCCTCGGCCGTCTCCACATATGTTCGCCGATATGGCGTGCTGCCCGGCCGGCGCGCGGTGCTGCTGACCAATCACGACAATGCCTATCGCGCCGCCCTCGACCTTGCCGAGGCGGGCGGCACGGTTGCGGCAATCGTCGACCTCCGGCCCGAGGTTTCCGGTCCGCTGATCGAGGCGGCCAGGGCGCGCGGGATCGAGGTTCTGGCCAATCACGCCATCGTCGCCACCGGCGGCAAGCTTCGGGTCGACGGCGTTTCCGTCATGCCGCTCGCCCGCGGCGGCGTATACGGCGAAGCGCGGCAGATCTCCTGCGATGTCGTGCTGCATTCCGGCGGTTGGACGCCCTCGGTCCATATGTTCAGCCAGTCGGGCGGCAAGTCGAAATGGGACGATGGCATCGGCGCCTTCGTGCCCGGCGTCTCGGTTCAAGCGGAACGCTCGGCGGGGGCCTGCCGCGGCAGTTTCAGCCTCGCCGATTGCCTGTCCGAGGGCCACGCCGCGGGGGCGGCCGCCGCGATCGATGCCGGAGTTGCGGGCAGCGACGCTGGCCGGGCGTCCGTCGCCTCAGGCGGCGAATTTATTCCTGCGGGATCCGTCTGGATCGTGCCCGCCGCCGAGCCCATCGGCCACAATGGCAAACATTTCGTCGATTTCCAGAACGACGTAACGGCGGCCGATGTGCGCCTTGCCAACCGCGAGGGCTATCGCTCCGTGGAGCATCTGAAGCGTTACACCACCATGGGCATGGGCACCGACCAGGGCAAGACAAGCAACATTAATGCGCTGGGCATCCTGGCCGATGCCCAAGGCAAACCGATCCCCGACGTGGGCCACACCACCTTCCGCCCGCCCTTCACGCCCGTCACCATCGGCAGCTTCGCCGGCGACGATCATGGCGATCTGCTCGATCCCATCCGCCGCACGCCGATGCACAGTTGGCATGAGAGCGTGGGGGCACCCTTCGAGAACGTCGGACAATGGCATCGCGCCTGGTATTACGCCAAGCCCGGCGAGACCATGCATGACGCCGTCAACCGCGAGGCCAAGGCGGTGCGCGGTTCGGTCGGGATCGTCGATGCCTCCACGCTCGGCAAGATCGACATCCAGGGCGTCGATGCGACCAAGATCCTGAACCTCGTCTACACCAACGCCTTCTCGAAACTCGACATCGGCCGCTGCCGCTATGGGCTGATGTGCGGCGAGGACGGCATGATATTCGACGACGGCGTGACGACGCGGCTGGGCGAGAACCACTATTTGATGACGACGACGACCGGCAATGCCGCCCGCGTGCTGGGTTGGCTGGAGAACTGGCTGCAATGCGAATACCCGCAGATGAAGGTCTATTGCACGTCGGTCACGGAGCAATGGGCAACCGTGGCAATCAACGGACCGATGGGACGCCGATTGCTGGCAGAACTCACGAGCGATATTCCGCTGGACAATGACTCCTTCCCCTTCATGTCCGTGCGGGAAGGCCATGTCGCGGGCATCCCCGCCCGCGTCTTCCGCATCAGCTTCACCGGCGACCTCAGCTTTGAGGTCAACGTGCCGGCGAGTTACGGCTATGCCTTGTGGACGGCACTGATGGCAGCCGGCGAGAAATATCAAGTCACGCCCTACGGGACGGAAACCATGCACGTCCTGCGCGCCGAAAAGGGCTTCATCATCGTCGGGCAGGAGACGGACGGCGCCATCACGCCGCAAGATCTCGGCATGGGCTGGGCCGTCAGCAAGCAGAAGCTGGATTTCTTCGGCAAGCGCTCCTTCGCCCGGCCGGACACGGCTCGGCCCGACCGCAAGCATCTGGTGGGATTGCTCACCGAGAATCCGAGCGAGGTATTGCCCGAGGGCGGTCAGATCGTCGCCGAACTCAAGGGTCGCCCGCCCATGGTGATGCTGGGCCATGTGACATCGAGCTACTACAGCCCGAACGTCGGGCGCTCCATCGCCATGGCATTGGTCAAGAACGGTCGCAATCGCATGGGCGATACGCTCTTCGTGCCGTTGGCCGACCGCACCATCCACGCCAAGGTGACGGAGCCCAAGTTCTACGATCTCGAAGGGAAGCGCATCGATGGTTGAGGCCTATCTGCGGCGCAGCGCGCTAGCCCACAAGAGTCTGGCGGCACGCGCTGCCGAATCCCATCCCGACGCCGGCGTGCGGCTGGGCGAAAGCCCGTTTCGCTGTCAGATCGATTTGCGCGGCAATCCGGATGACTCCCGCTTCGCCGCGGCTGTGGCCGGGGTCATCGACTGCGAATTGCCGGTCGCAGCGAACCGGACCGCGACGGGCAGCGGCCTCACGGTATTCTGGCTCGGCCCCGACGAATGGCTGATCGTGGGGCCGCCCGGTCGCGAACAGGGGCTTGTCGGCGATTTGCGCAAGGCGCTCGGCGGGCAGCATGCGGCGGTCGTCGATGTGACGGAGGCGCGTACGGTGCTGATCGTTTCCGGGCCCGACGCCAGGAAAACCTTGCAAAAAGGCACGCCGCTCGATCTGCATCCCCGAGTCTTCAAAACCGGCCATTGCGCCCAGACGGCGCTGACCAAGGCCAATGTCATGCTTCATCAGACCGCCGACGATCCGCGCTACGAGATCTATGTGAACAACAGCTTCGCCGACTATCTGTGGAACTGGCTGGAACGCGCCGCTGCCGAATATGGACTCGCAGTCATCGACGATGGAAAGGCAGGCAAGTGATGAAGCGCGTCTATTCCCTCGCCTTCATATTCGCGGTTCTGCTGGCGCTGCCCGCCGCTGCCGAAGAACGCAAACTGACTGGCGAGGAGATCCATGAGCTGCTGGCGGGAAATTCCATCCACGGCATGATCGGTCAAGACGAATACAAGAGTTCGTTCAGCGCCGACGATTCCACGCTCTATGGCGTGAAGGGCCGCGATCCGGACGCCGGCTCTTGGCGGACAACGGCGGATCGCTATCCCTCCGAACTGATCGAGGGCGAAGATACCGGTTTCTAAGATCCGTTTCCGAGTATTGGCACGATGACCTCCACACCCTTCTGGCTCATGCTGGGCAGCGTCGCCGCCGTCAATCTTCTGGGAGCCGCGAGTCCGGGCCCCGCGTTCTTCGTCGTTTCGCGCACTGCCGTCGGTCGGAACCGGCGTGCAGGCTTGGCCACCGGGCTGGGCGTTTCGCTCGCGACCGTCATCTGGGCCTTCGGCACGATTCACGGCCTGGCCTTGCTGATTGCCGAAGCGGCTTGGCTGTTCCGCATCATGCAGGCGGCGGGGGCCGCATATCTCATCTATCTGGGATGGCAGGCATTCCGCCATGCCGCCGAGCCGCTGCCGCCGGCCGACGCGCAAACGACATCGGGCGGCAATCTCGCCGCCTTTCGCCGCGGCTTTCTGACCAACATGACCAATCCGAAGGTGGCGGTATTTTTTGCCAGCGTCTTCGCCTCGGTCTATGGGCCGGGCATGCCGGAGTGGACCAATCTGGTGGTGCTGGGGGTCGTCGCCCTCGACGAGGTGGTCTGGTATTCGCTGGTGGCGCTTGCCTTCTCCAGTCGGCCGGCGCAGGCGGCATACGGTCGGGCCAAGCGCTGGATCGACCGCGCCTTCGGTGCGTTCCTGGCCCTCTTCGGTCTCAGATTGCTCTGGAACCTGCGCCTGCTGGCCGCCTAGCCGCGCGCCCTAAACGTTCGAATCCGGCGCGGCCGCCTTTTTCTTGGCGATGAATTCCTTCAGGGATTCGTCGATCGCCGGATCCAAGGGCGGCGCCTCGTAATCCTGCAGCATTCGTTTCCATATCTTGTTGGCGCGCTGGGCCGCGTCCTGGCT
>JBGPNG010000182.1:0-4887 GCA_041487395.1 Dongiaceae bacterium | reverse complement strand
CTGATCCGTGGAGCTTGCTCTAATTATATAAAATAGCGCCTGATTCACGTCTTAAGCCAAACCGGCTTAAGACGATCGGGCGCTACGAGTTGGGGGCAATGACCGCGCGGCTCAGCGTTCAGCATCTTGGCAAACGGTTTGGGCAATTGCGGGCCAACGACGATATTTCGCTGGAAGTCGACGCCGGCCAATTGCATTGCCTGCTGGGTGAAAACGGCGCCGGCAAGTCGACGTTGTCCGCTTGCCTGTACGGCCTCTATCGGCCGGATGAGGGGAGGATCCTGATCGACGGCGAGGTTCAGGACTTCCGCTCTCCGGCCGATGCCATTCGTGCCGGGATCGGCATGGTGCATCAGCATTTCGTCCTGGTGCCCAGGTTCACGGTGCTGGAAAACATCCTGGTGGGGACCGGCTCCGGATGGCGGATCGATCTGGCGGAGGGCCGCCGTCGCATTCGCGCGCTCTGCGAACGACACGGCCTGGAAATTCAGCTCGACGCTCTGACGGAAGATCTGTCGGTCGGCGAGCAGCAATGGGTCGAAATCATCAAGGCGCTTTATCTCGGCGCCAGGATTCTGATCCTGGACGAGCCGACCGCGGTCCTGACGCCCCAGGAGTCGGAGCGGCTGTTCATCTTGCTGCGGCAAATGACCAGCGGCGGGCTGTCGGTGATCTTCATCTCGCACAAGATGAATGAAGTGTTGCGATCGGACCATGTGAGCGTGCTGCGCCGGGGCAGGGTGGTCGGTTCGGTTCGCACCGCCGAGACAACCCGCGACGAACTTGCCTTCATGATGATCGGGCGCCGGCTGGCAGCGGTCCGGAAGTCCGATCAAGCAGCAGGCGGGCCCGTAGTGCTGACGATCGAGGGGGTATCTCTCAGCGATGGTCGCGGCATCGCCGTTCTGCAGGATGTGACGCTCGATTTGCGTTCAGGCGAGGTCCTGGGCCTCGCCGGCGTTGCCGGCAACGGCCAGCGTGAATTGTTCGAGGTCATCGCCGGTGTGCGCCGGGCCGAGGCCGGGGATATTCGCCTCGACGGAATTTCGATCACCGGCTCCTCGCCCAAGGTCATCGCACGGCTCGGTGTCGGGCATGTTCCGGAAGATCGGTTCAAGGATGGCTTGGTGCCGGATCTTTCGATCGAGGAAAACCTCGTTCTTGGCCAGCATTGGGATGCGCCCTGGCGGCGCGGTCTGCTGCTCGACAGCGAACGCCTGCGCCGGCATGCGCGCCAGGCCATCGCCGACTATGGCGTGGCGACGACCGGGCCGGACGCTGTCGTGCGCCGACTGTCCGGGGGCAATGCTCAGAAGGTGATCCTGGCGCGCGAACTGGCCAAGGCCAGTCGTTGCTTTCTGTGCAACCAACCCATGCGGGGCCTCGACGTCGGCGTCATCGAATACGTCCAGTCTCAGATCCTGCGCAAGCGGGACGAAGGCGTGGCCGTGCTGCTGGCAAGCGAGGAACTCGATGAGCTGATGGCGCTCAGCGACCGGATTGCCGTCATGTTTCGTGGCCATATCATGGGGATCGTTGCCGCCGGCAAAGTGGATATCGCCACGCTCGGGCGGATGATGGCCGGCGTGCCGCTGGAAGAGGCGGCGTGAACTGGCTGGCGCGCTATGGTTGGCGCGTGGAACGGCGCACGAGCGGATCGGGTGCGTCGTGGACGGCGGCGCTCCTATTGGCCGGCACCGGCGCTCTCGTAACTTGTGGCCTGCTTTTCCTGGGCGCGGGGGCCGACCCCATCGACGCCTTCGGTGCGCTCGTCCAAGGCAGTCTTGGCAGCGTGCACGCCCTTGCGGATACCCTGGTCACCGCCACACCGCTCGTCCTTACCGGGCTTGCGACCGCTGTCGCTTTCCGGGCGCGGCTATGGAACATCGGTGCCGAAGGGCAGGTCGTCGCCGGGGCGATGTTTGCCTATTTGTGCCAGAGCAATCTGGCGAATGCGCCGCTCGCCTTGCAGATTCCCGTCATCGTCCTTGGAGGATTGGCGGGCGGCGCTCTGCTTGGGGGTCTCGCCGGCCTGCTGAAGAACCGGTTCGAGGTGGACGAAGTCATTTCCACCGTCATGCTCAATTACATCGTGGTATTCGGCCTTTCCATGCTGCTGCAGCAGGGGCCCTGGACGGAGCCCGGCGGATTTTTCGAACAGACGGCGCTCATTCCCGAACAGGCGAAACTGCCGATTCTGATCGCCAAGACGCGATTGCACCTGGGCTTTGGCGTGGCCTTGATCGTGGCGGCCGCCCTGCAACTGGTCGTGCAGCGCTCGCCTCTCGGCTACGAGATCCGGGCGGCGGGATCGAACCTGCGGGCTCTCGAATTCCAGGGCGTCAATGTTGGCCGGCTGGTGATCGTGGTCATGGCCTTGAGCGGCGCCATCGCCGGATTGGCGGGCGCAATCGAGGTCTATGGCGTCCATTACCGCCTGAAAAGCGGCACGCTGAATGGCCTCGGCTATACCGGAATCGTCGTCGCCATCCTGGGGCAACTGAGCCCGCGGGGCGTGGTGGTCGCAGGCGTCATGTTCGGCGCGCTTCTCAGCGGCGCGACGCTGATGCAGATAAGAACCGGTGTCCCCTCGGCCCTTATCTATGCCGTCGAGGCGATCATCCTGATGTTCTTCCTGGTGGCCGGCGTTCTCAGCCAATTCCGCCTGCACAGGGTGTTGCATGTGGGCTGAGCTGTTCAGGGCCGGCATCCTGGTCAGCGTGTTGGCCGCTACCATACGCATCGCAACGCCCGTGGTGCTTGCCGCACTGGGAGAGCTCGTGGCGGAGCGCGCCGGCGTCTACAACATGGGCCTCGAAGGCATGATGCTGATGGGCGCGTTCATCGGCTGGCTCGCCACCTATGACAGCAATTCCGCGGCGATCGGGTTCCTCGCGGCGATCCTGGCGGGCGCGCTGATGAGCCTGCTCTTCGCCTTCATGGTGATCACGCTCGGAATCGAGCAGATCGTCACAGGACTCGCCCTCAATCTGTTGGGCTCGGGGCTGTCGACCTATTGGTTGCGGGCGGCATTCTCCGACATGAACAAGGTGCCGGGCATCGCCATCCTCGGAGATGCGCCGATCCCGATCCTTTCCGGCATCCCGTTCCTGGGGCCCATCCTGTTCGCTCAGCGCATCGTGACATATCTGACCCTGCTCGCCGTGCCGGCGCTGTGGCTGTTCCTGTTCCGCTCCCGGCTCGGTCTCGAGATCCGCTGCATCGGCGAGAATCCCAAGGCGCTCGATATCAAGGGCCACAGCGTGGCGCTGCGGCAATATGCCGCGGTGACCTTCGGGGGCGCCATGGCCGGATTGGGCGGCGCCTGCCTCACCATCACGGCCACGGCGCATTTCGTCCCCGACATGGTGAACGGCCGCGGCTGGCTGGCCATCGTGATCGTCATCGCCGGCGCCTGGGCGCCGGGCCGAATCCTCGTGGCCGCGCTGGCCTTCTCCTTCCTCGACGCGCTGCAACTGCAGATCCAGGGCGTCGGCATCCACATCCCCTACCAGCTGCTGTTGGCCATGCCCTATCTATGCGCCGTGCTGGCACTCATGGCGCGCCGCAAGGCCGGCAGAGCGCCCGCGATGCTGGGCGTGGCCTATCGCCGGCAATAGACGCGGTTCGGCCTGCCTCGAAGATCGGGAGCCAGGAAATGTCGGTTTTCTTCGACGCGGCGCTCGATGGGAACGACCTGCGAAGCCCGGCAGCGGGCGCAAAGATCAGCTGCGGAAAACGCCGCGGGGCCTTATCTATGACTGTCTGGTTTTGCCGGAGCGGGTGAAGGGAATCAAACCCCCGTCGTAAGCTTGGGAAGCCATTTTGAGGCCATTGAGATTATTGAGTTTTTTCAAATTGCCAAGTGTCTTCAGTGTCTAGGAGTTTCCTGGCGATTCCGGGGCATTCCGCGAAGTTCCCGACGAGTGTGCCAATTTGTGCCAAGCCCGGATGTGCCGGAACTGACGCAGCAGAGCAGACAGAGGAGGCTCAAGCCCAGAGGACAACCACCATCGCAAATTGCTCGATTGGTTGGCACGAGGTCAGACTCATATTCATCAAAATACCCGCTTCTGGCAGCTCGTGAACGCCAAGCCGACGCTCCAGCCTCCCGGGTCGCACAGCCGGTTCTAACCGTAAGCGGAAGCATGCCGGCTTACGTTGATCGAGCGAAGCCCGGATCTCGCCATCGAGGCGAACATCCGAAGACAATTCACCTCGACAACTGTCGGAGTTCATCAGCAAGGAACTCGATGTTGGGGTCCTTGTACGGGGTCTGGCACTCGCCTTTAGCTGCCTCGCAAACGCGACGCACAAGCATGTCTCGGGATGAGAGACTAAGGGGCCGACATCGACAGGCGTGCCGGTGCCCCGTCTCGCCTATGAGGGGATGCTGACGGAGATCGACATCATCGCCATGGTATGACGCAGCACGCGTAGCTGTCTGCTTCGCGGGCCTATCGGGGACGGATTGGAGAGGGCACACATCGTGCTAGGCCGTGAACTCATAAATTGGGACTGATGGCAGCCCGCAAGCTTCCGCTTCCGCGCCGAAAGCGGCTATCCTTTACCTGTGGCGGGGTGTCAGAGAAGTGCCAGGAGCCGACGTGCGCCGGACGTTAGGTGCACACATGGGCGCTCATCACTCCGGCAGGCCGGCTTTGCGCAGACCGTCGCGGAAGTGCTCCAGATCCTTCGGATCTTTGTACGGGGTTACTTCGGCGCTGGTCCACCGTTTGAGCGTGGCCTGAGGGTCGTGCTCCAGAGCCCGCCTTATGGCCCTCTGCGCTTCGCCAGCGTGGCCCAAAGCCGCATGACTGGCGGCCAAGTAGAGATGAATGAGCACTGTGTCCAGGCTGGGAAGAGTCTCCAACGTGGCAACTGCTT
>JBGPNG010000181.1:0-4890 GCA_041487395.1 Dongiaceae bacterium | reverse complement strand
GACAAGACCGACTATGTCGATCCCGAATCCGTGCGCGAAGAAGTGGCCCAGGCCCGCCGGCTCTGCGCCGAGCATAGCTGGCCGGTGCTCGACGTCACCCGCCGCTCCATCGAGGAGACGGCAGCGGCGATCATCCAGCTTCTGGGTGAGCATCGCAGCAGCCCGCCGGGCGCTTGACCGGCGCGCCATGCGCCGATCCCCATGACAATTATCCTCGCCTCGGCCAGCCGGGTGCGCCTGAGGCTGCTCCAAGACGCCGGCTTATCTGTAACGGCGGATCCGGCCGCCGTCGACGAAGCCGAGGTCAAGGCCTCGCTCACCGCGGCCAGGGCCAAGGCGGAGGAAATTGCCGAGACGTTGGCCGAACTGAAGGCCCAGCGAGTCTCCTCCCGTCATCCGGGCCGGCTCGTGATCGGTGCCGATCAGATGCTGGTGTGCGCGGGCCGGCTCTTCGACAAGCCGGGCGGTCTGGCCGCCGCAAGGGCCCAGCTGCAGGCGCTGCGCGGACGCAAGCATTGCCTGCTGTCGAGCATCGTGGCCCTGCGCGACGGCCAACGCCTGTGGCATCATACGGGCGAGGCGGTGCTCACCATGCGCGATTTCAGCGACGAATTTCTCGACAGTTACCTGGTTGCGGTCGGCCCCGGGGTATGGGATTGCGTCGGCGCCTATCAGCTCGAAAGCCGCGGCGCGCAGCTCTTCATGGCGATCGAGGGCGACTATTTCACCGTCCTCGGCCTGCCGCTTTTGCCTCTGCTGGGCTTCCTGCGGACACAGGGAGAGCTGGCCGCATGAGAACCTTGACCGGCCACGCCAGGCTTGCCGGGGTCATCGGCTGGCCCATTGCCCATTCGCGCTCGCCCCGCCTGCACGGGTTCTGGCTCGCCAAATATGACATCGACGGCGCCTATCTGCCCTTCGCCGTGCGGCCGGAGAACCTGGGCACGGCCCTGAAAGCTCTGCCAATCCTGGGGCTTCGCGGCGTAAGTGTGACGCTGCCCCATAAGGCCGCCGCCCTGAGTTTGGTGGACCGCGCGAGCCCGGAGGCCCGGCGCATAGGCGCAGTGAACACCATCGTCGTCGGCGCCGACGGTAAACTCGACGGCAGCAACACCGACGGCTATGGCTTCCTCGAAAATTTGAAGGCGGCAGCACCCGGTTGGCGCGCCCATGGCGGACCGGTGCTGGTGCTGGGCGCGGGCGGCGCCGCACGGGCCGTCGCCGTCGCTTTGCTCGATGCCGGGTTGAGCGAACTGCGGTTGACGAACCGCACCCAGCGCCGCACCGCGGAACTGGCGTCCGCGCTCGGCCCCCGTGTCAAACAGATCGACTGGGCCGCGCGCAGCGATGCTCTCGATGGCGTCAGCTTGCTGGTCAACAGCACCACCCTGGGGATGGCGGGCCAGCCGGGGCTGGAAATCAGCCTTCTTCGTCTGCCGCGCGCAGCCGTCGTCTACGACGTCGTCTATGTACCGATGGAAACGCCGCTGCTGGCCGCCGCGCGCGCGCGCGGCAACCCGACCGTGGACGGGCTCGGCATGCTGTTGCATCAAGGACTGCCGGGGTTCGCCGCCTGGTTCGGCATCACGCCTGAAGTCACACCGGAGCTGCGCGAATTCGTCCTGGCGACGATATGAAAATAAGCAGATGAAAATTTTGGGGCTGACCGGCTCGGTTGGCATGGGCAAGACGACGGCCGCCCGCATGCTGCGCCGTCTCGGCGTCCCCGTGCATGATGCCGACGCCGAGGTGCATCGCCTGCTGGCACGCGGCGGCGCCGCGGTCGCGCCGGTGGCGCAGGCCTTTCCGGACGTCCGGCGCGGAAAAGCCATCGACCGTGCGGCGCTCGGCCGAATCGTCTTCGCCGACCCGGTGGCGCTGAAGCGCCTGGAAGCGATTCTCCATCCGCTGGTCCGCAAGGCCGAGTGCCGGTTCCTCGCCCGCGGGCGCCGGCAGCGTCGTCCGCTGGTCGTGCTCGATATCCCGCTGCTGTTCGAAACCGGCGGGGAGAAACGCTGCGACGAGGTTCTGGTGGTGAGCGCACCGCGCGCCGTCCAGCTCGCCCGCGTCATGGCGCGGCCGGGCATGACCGCCGAGCGCCTCGCCGCCATGGAGGCGCGCCAGATGACCGATGCGCAAAAGCGCCGGCGGGCAGATAGGGTGATCTCCAACGGACTTGGCAAACGCCATAGCCTGCGATTGTTGGGCAATGCCGTGAAGCGAATCTTGAAGGCCGGCGCCGCGCATTGACACCCTTGCTCGGCGAGCCAAGCCGAACACTGAATTCCGGCGACGAGCCGAAACCACGGCCGGTCGCCACTCGGGGATTCACATCGACGCCGCCGGGCGCTATAGCTTCGCTCGGCTGCGCCGCGATGGGCAAGGAGAGAACGATGCGTGAGATCGTGCTGGATACGGAGACGACGGGCCTCGATCCCGCCGCGGGCCATCGCGTCGTGGAAATCGCCTGCCTGGAGTTGATCAATCATCTGCCCAGCGGCCGGTATTTTCAGCGCTACCTCAATCCGGAGCGCGACATGCCCGACGACGCCTTCGCCGTGCATGGCTTGACCGCCGCCTTTCTCGCCGACAAGCCGCAGTTCGCCGAGGTGGTGGAGGAAATGCTCGCCTTCATCGCCGGCGCGCCGCTGGTCATTCACAACGCCGAATTCGACATGCGGTTTCTGAACGCCGAACTGGCGCAAGCCGGCCGGCCCGCGCTGGCCACCCACCAGGCGGTCGATACGCTGATGCTGGCGCGGCGCAGGTTCCCAGGGTCGCCCAACAGCCTGGATGCGCTCTGCAAGCGCTTCAATGTCGACAATTCGGAGCGCAACCTGCACGGCGCGATGCTGGATGCCGAGCTCTTGGCCGAAGTCTATTTGGAGTTGATTGGCGGCCGGCAAGCCGGCTTCGACCTTGTCCAGGCCGAGGCCCGCGCAGCCGCGGCAGCCGCGGCCAGCCAGGGCCCCGCCCGGCCGCCGCGCCCCCATGCGCCTAGTCCTGAAGACCTGGCGGCCCATGAGGGGTTGCTGGCCCTGATCAAGGCCCCGCTCTGGCGCAATTAGCTAGACCTTGGGTACCGAAATCCTGTCGGCGCCTTCGGCCTCGCGACGCTTCATCTGCTCGCGAAACACCGCGATGAAGTCGATGGGATTCAACAGCACCGGCGGGTAACCGCCGTCGCGCGTTGCCTTGGCCAGTATTTCGCGGGCGAAGGGGAACAGGACGCGCGGGGCCTCGATCATCAGAAGCGCCGTGATGTGCTCCTCCGGCGCGCCGGTCACGTCGAACAGCCCGGCATATTCCATTTCGACGATATAGACCGTGTCCTGATCGCGCATGGCGGTGATGCCCAGCATCAGGCTGACTTCGTACTGCATCGGCGCCGTGGTCTTGGCTTGAACGTCGAACTTCAGCTGGCCCCGCGGCACCTCGCCTTTCGTTGCCAGGACATGAGGCGCGCCCGGATTTTCGAAGGACAGGTCTTTCAGATATTGGGCCAGCAGCTTGAAGGGGGCCGGCGGCAACGCGCCGCCATCGGTGGTCTCGTCGGTCATGCGCAGATTCCTTGGGAAACTTGGCCGATCTCGCGGGCGGAAATGCGGCCCCTGGCTATCATGGAACCGCTGCCGGCGCCAGATCGGTGGACACCCCCGTGTGCGGGTCGTAGCGCAGCAGATGGGCGTTGGGCACCCGTTGGCCGGTCAGCGCCCGGATGAAGCCCCAATGGGTGACCACGGCGGTCCTTGCCCAATCGCGCTCCTGCGCCATGACCCGGCGGAATTCCTGGCCGCGCGCGTCGAGAGCCTCCTCGCTTTCGTCCAGATCGGGCCACCAGCGTTCCTCCAGATGGGCGAAATCGATGGCCGGCCAGCGCCGGGCGAGGTCCGAGCGGAACGAACCGATATCGCAATGGAAACGGCAATGTTCGCGCACCAGCGGCTCGATCCTGAGATCGAGCCCCAGGGTGGCTGCGATGATCTCCGCCGTTTCCAGGGCCCTGGTATAGGGGCTGACCAGCAGGCGGCGAAGGCCGTGGGGGGCGAGGCATTGGGCCACCGCCTTGGCCTGGCGCCGGCCCTGCGCAGTCAATTTGGGGTCCGGGATGCCGGGATCGACCCGCGTCACGCGATAGACGACGTTGAACTCCGACTGGCCGTGGCGGACGAGGATCATGCGGGGGCGATTTCCTAGAGCAAGATCGGATCAGTTTGAGTCAAACCGATCCGTGAATCTTGCTCTAACTATACAAATAGCGCCTGATTCACGTCTTGAGCCAAATTGGCTTAAGACGATCAGGCGCTGGATGTCCGCAAAGGAGGCGCCTGCCGGGCTGCTTGCCCTTTTCCCGGCAATTTCCTATGTAAAGGTCAGCGCGGGTCACCATCTAGCGCAATCCCCGGGCGCGGTCCAGCCGCGACGGCTTTTTCCGGGCGAAGGGCGATACTGAGGAATCATGGGCGGCGGCTTTCAGTTCATCGACCTCATCCTGTTCGCGGTGGTCGCCATTTTCTTGGTGCTGCGGCTTCGAAGCGTTCTCGGCCGGCGCACCGGAACCGAGCGGCGCCGCGATCCCTTCGCCGGCGCGCCGGCCAACGATCAGCCGGTGCACCGCGATGCGCCTGCCGCCCTACCCGATCTGGCGGCAAAGCCGACGATCGCGCCGGCGCCGGAGACCGCGGCGGCACCGGGCGCTGCTGGCCTCGCCCGCATCCGCCAGGCGGACCCCAGCTTCGACGAGGCGCATTTCCTGGGTGGTGCGCGCGGGGCCTTCGAGATGATCGTTCACGCCTATGCCGCCGGCGATGCGGCGACCTTGCGCCCTCTGCTGAGCGACGACGTCTTTGCCAATTTCAACGGCGCCATCGAGGAACGGAGCAAAGCCGG
>JBGPNG010000180.1:0-4896 GCA_041487395.1 Dongiaceae bacterium | reverse complement strand
CGAGCCTCGTCCCTTAGTACACTGTCGCGAACGGGCCTAGTTCCTTAGTACAGTGTCGGCTGGATCGGGAAAGATTGACTCTACTGTCCCTATCATAATAATAGACTTAACCGAACACGCTGAATTTGCTAGAAATATGGGCTTGCGCAGTAGGCTTACGTTGCGCTGAGAGAGGAGCGTTCCATGGTGCAATGGACACCAGATCCGACGTTTTACCCTTCACCGCGCTTGGCGGCCAAAGCGCCGGCCGAGACGCTTGCCTATGTCGCGTCCTTCGATCCAACGCGCAAGAAGCCCGACGCTATCGCCGTCGTCGACGTCGATCCCAAGTCAAAGAATTACTCGAAGATCATCCATACGGTGGACATGCCGAACACCGGCGATGAGCTGCATCATTTTGGCTGGAACGCTTGCTCATCCTGCCTGTGCCCGAATGCGCCCCATCCGCATGTGGCGCGTCGTTACCTCGTCGTGCCAGGTCTCAGGTCTTCGCGAATCCATATCATCGATACCAAGCCCGATGCCCGAAAGCCCAAGATCACCAAGGTGATCGAGCCCGAGGTGGTGGCCGAGCGAGCTGGCTACACGCGCCCGCACACGGTTCACTGCGGGCCTGAAGGCATCTATGTTGCGGCCCTGGGGAATGCCAAGGGCGGGGCGCCCGGCGGCATTTTCCTCATGGATCACGAAAGTTTCGACGTCCTCGGGCGCTGGGAGATGGATCGCGGCCCGCAGCAGCTCGCCTACGACGCCTGGTGGCATCTCGGCCATGATACGCTGATCACCAGCGAATGGGGCACACCCGATACTTTCGAGAACGGCTTGGTCCCGGAGATTTTGCTTGCTGCGAAATACGGCCGGCGTCTGCATTTCTGGGACCTGCACAAGCGCAAGCATCTCCAGACCATCGATTTCGGCGACAAGTACCAGCTCGTCTTCGAGCTCCGACCCGCGCACGACCCGACCAAGGCCTATGGCTTCGTCAATTGTGTGCTGAGCCTCGAGGATCTCTCCTCGTCGATATGGACCTGGCACCGCGACGGCGATAAATGGGCCGTCACCAAGGTCATCGATATTCCGGCCGAGCCGGCGGACCCCGACCAGCTTCCACCGATGCTCAAAGGCTTCAAGGCAGTGCCGCCGCTCGTGACCGACATCGACCTGTCGATGGATGATCGGTTCCTGTACGTGTCCTGCTGGGGCACCGGCGACATGCGCCAATACGACGTTTCCGACCCCTTCAAGCCGAAGCTCACCGGCAAAGTTCGCATCGGGGGAATCGTCTCTCGCGCCGTTCATCCCGGGACCAAAAACGGGCCGCTCAACGGCGGGCCGCAGATGGTCGAGATCAGCCGGGATGGCAAGCGGATCTACTTCACCAACTCGCTTTACGGTGTCATCGATGGGCAGTTCTATCCGGATGGGCTCAAAGGTTGGATGGTGAAGCTCGATGCCGATCCGAACGGCGGCATTGCCTTCGACAAGAAATTCTTCGTCGACTGGCCCAGATCGCACCGACCGCACCAGGTGAGACTCGAGGGCGGCGATTGCTCGTCGGATTCCTATTGCTATCCTTAGGTCTGGATCCGCCTGGTCGCGGGTGATGCCAGAGCCGAGGTGTGAATCGAGGCCTGGATGAAGGAGCTCTGGCCCTGGCTGGTGTTGGCGGGGCTGGGGGCATTCCACGGTCTCAATCCCGCCATGGGCTGGCTGTTCGCCGTGGCTCTCGGCCTAAATCGAGGGAGCAGGGGGGCGGTGCTGATGGCATTGCCGCCCATAGCACTTGGCCATGCAGTGGCGATAGCCGTCATCGCGGCGGCGGTCGTGCTGGCGGGTGTCATCGTCCAGGAACGCATGGTGCGGGTAGCTGCCGGGCTCCTGCTCGTCGGTTGGGCGGTCTACCACCAACTCTACGGCCATCGCCACCGTGTGCGCGTCGGCATGACGACAGGTCAGGTCGGGCTGGTTCTGTGGTCATTCTTGATGGCGACGGCGCATGGCGCCGGGTTGATGATCGTGCCCGCGCTGATACCGCTGTGTCTCTCGACTTCGCCGATCCACGAGATTACCGCGGGGCACACAGCGGCCGTATCGCTCGCTGCCGTCGGCGTTCACACCGGCGCCATGTTGGCGACCACCGGATTGATTGCGGTTGTCGTCTTTCAGTGGGTCGGCCTCGGGATTCTGCGCAGCGCCTGGATCAACATCGACCTCATTTGGACGGCCGCGCTCGCCCTGACGGGCACCCTCCTGTTGTTTCTTTCCTGAACTTTCGCCCGGAATCTGACTTCGGCTCCAGCTCAAGAGGCGAACCGTGGCCGCGGGCAAGGGGTGACTATGCGGCCTTCGGTGAATGTCCGATGCCAGGCGCGCCGCCAAGGCGGGCTAGACGATCCCCTCTTCGCTCATCATCCGGCGATAGGCGGGCCGGGCTTCGACCAGCTCCACCAGCCGGCCGAGATGCGGATAGCTGCGCGCCGGCTTTTTCGTGTTGCGCGACCAGCGCGCCAGCATGACGAGGAACATGTCCACGGCGCTGAAATCGCGGCCGACCAGATAGGGCCCGCCATCGGCCAGCACGCCATCCAGATGCCGCCACATCCGCGCCAGCCGGCGCTCGGCGCCGGCGACGAGGGCTTTGCGCTCAGCCTCGGTCTCGAGATAATTGTCTGCATGCCACCAATTCATCAGCGCTTCCTGCACCGTATTCGTCAGATAGAAGAGCCATTGCAGGAAGGCCGCACGGGTCGGCGATCCGACCGCCGGCATCAGCCCGGCCTTGGGATGGGTTTCGCAAAGATGAAGCAGGATCGCGGCCGATTCATACATGACGCGGTCGCCTTCGATCAGGGTCGGCACCCGCCCATGAGGGTTGATCTTCAGATAGACGGCCGACTTCTGCTCGTTCTTGTCCGGGTCGACTTCGACCAGTTCGTAAGGCGCATCGATTTCGATCAGAGCCGCGTGGCAGGCCATGTTGGCGCCGCCCTTGCTCCAATAAAGCGTGTACATCTTTTGCCCCGGTGGTCTGATCCTAACGCTTCCTACCGAAGCGTTAGATGAATCGGACCACCAGATCAAATAATTAGCGGGTCGATTCAGCCAACGGATGGAAGTCATCCGCTGGCATCGAACCACTAGCCTCAGAGTTTCGCCAGGCGCCCGATCAAGAGATCGAAGAACGCATCGGCGTCGCCGTCCAGCAGCACATGGCACGGGCCGTCGTCGCGCCAATCGAAGCGCGTTTCGCCGTTGCGCATGCCGGCCGTCTCGATCGCGATGGCGGCCCGCTTGCCGGAAAACAATTCGGGCCGCAGCAGCCAGGCGATGGTCAGCGGGTCGTGCAAATGGCTGTCGCCCTTGTGATAGAAGCGCAACATGCCGGCAACCGCGCGGCCGACCGGCCCCGGGATCGCGGCGAAACGCTCGATGCGGGCCATGCTCGCCACCATCTGATGGGAGAGGTCGAGCGGCACCAGGGTGATGGGCAAGCCGCGGGCGAAGACGATCGCCGCGGCTTCCGGATCGACGAAAATGTTGAACTCGGCATGGCGCGACATGTTGCCGCCGATCTTGGGAGTGGCGCCGCCCATGATGACCAGGTCGCGCAGCGCGCTCGCGATGCCCGGGGCTCGCGTCAGCGCGGTGCCGATATTGGTCAGCGGGCCGATGGCCACCAGGGTCTGGCTGGCGGGCGCGGCGGCGGACAAGGTTTCGACCAGCCAATCGACGGCGTGCCGGCTCTGCGGCTTTGCGGACGGCGCGGGCAGATCGGCGCCGTCCATGCCGGTGGTGCCATGCACCCCTGCCGTGATCAGACTGCGCGCCAGCGGTTCCGTGCAGCCCGCATAGACCGGCAGATCTGGCCGCCCACCCAGCGCGCAAAGCGTCAGCGCGTTCTGCGTGGTGAGTTCGCAGCGCACATTGCCGGCAACCGTCGTCAGCGCTCGGATTTCGATCTCCGGGGAGGCCAGAGCCAGCAGAATGGCCAGCGCATCGTCGATCCCCGGGTCGGTATCGATGATGATCTGGCGTGCGCAGCTATCCACGTGCGCGCAGCTTCCGCCTGGCTTGTCCCGCGAGATAGGGGCCGAGATATTGACCGGTATAGCTGGCGGGAATGGCGGCGATCCGCTCCGGCGTTCCCGAGGCGACGAGCCGGCCGCCCTTGTCGCCGCCCTCCGGGCCGAGATCGACGATCCAGTCGGCGGTCTTGATGACCTCGAGGTTGTGCTCGATCACCACCACCGTATTGCTGGCGTCGACCAGGCGATGCAGGACTTCCAGCAGCTTGCGCACGTCGTCGAAATGGAGGCCGGTGGTGGGCTCGTCCAGGATGTAGAGGGTGCGCCCGGTCGCCCGACGCGACAGCTCCTTCGACAGTTTGACGCGCTGCGCCTCGCCGCCGGAAAGGGTGGTCGCAGGCTGGCCGATGTGGATATAGCCGAGGCCCACTTCCTGAAGCATGGCGAGTTTCTCGCGGATCGCGGGGACGGCCTTGAAGAACTCGACCCCCTCATCGACCGTCAAGTCCAGAACATCGGCGATCGACTTGTTTTTGAAAGTAATTTCCAGGGTTTCGCGATTGTAGCGCTTGCCTTTGCAGGTATCGCATTGGACATAGACGTCGGGCAGGAAATGCATCTCGATCTTGATCACTCCGTCGCCCTCGCAGGCCTCGCAGCGGCCGCCCTTGACGTTGAACGAGAAACGCCCCGGCGCGTAGCCGCGCATGCGCGCGTCCGATGTCCGCGCGAGTAGCGTCCTGATCAGCGTGAAGACGCCCGTATACGTCGCCGGATTCGAGCGCGGCGTGCGTCCAATCGGTGATTGATCAACGTCGACAACCTTGTCGAGCCAGCCAATTCCCTCAATGCTTTCATGCTTTCCGGCCTT
>JBGPNG010000179.1:0-4896 GCA_041487395.1 Dongiaceae bacterium | reverse complement strand
CCAGAAAGCGAATCTGGTTCTGCGCATCGTGAAGCGCGTCGAGGGCAGCCAGATAACTCTCTCCCGGCACGCCAAAGGCCAGATCGACGCCATGGATCTTCAACTGGTCGATCAGGATCTGGCCGCCGGTGCGGCGGCGAAGCGGCTCTGTCATGGAACTCCCCGTGGATGACGGCCCGGCATAGCGGATCGACCCGCGCCCGGCAAGTCGTGAACGGAAAGTCCCACCCTCACCCCGACCCTCTCGCCCGGGCGGGAGAGGGAGAAAAAAAGAAATCTCCTCTCCCCCAAGTCATTGGGGGAGAGGGTAGGGTGAGGGGGCTCGCTAAATCTTCGGCCGGTGCTGCGCCCAGGGGCGGGCGGTTTCCAGGGCCTTGCCGATCGTGAGTGCCGTCAGATCCTCAAAGCGCCGGGCGACGATCTGCAGGCCGATGGGCAATCCGTCGGTCGAGAATCCGGCGGGTACGGATAGTGCCGGGCATTGGCTGACGAAATTGAACAGCGAGGTGACGTCGAGGCCGTGGAAGCGGCCCTGTTCGTCGACCCAGTCGTATTCCGTATCCTTGCCGCCGACCTTGGGGGCGGGATGCGCCATGGTCGGACAAAGGAGAGCGTGGCAGCGCTGCAGGATCGGCGAGAGCTTGCCCCACATTTCCGTGCGCAGGAATTCGATGCGCTTGAAGTCGACGGCGCTCATGGCGAGCCCGGCCTCGATCAGCCGCACCACGTTGGGATCCATCTTGCTGCGGAACTCGGCCAGCTTGTGGCCGAAGAAGCAGGCGAGATAGACGCCCCAATGCAGGCCCCAGGCATGGTTCATCTCCGTGGTCCAGCCGAGATCGACTTCCTCGATCACCGCACCTTGGGCCGCGAGTGCCGCCGCAGCGCGGCGCACGACATCCTCGACTTGCCGATCGATGAAAAGGAATCCCAGGGTCGGCGCCAGGGCCAGGCGCCAATTGCGGATGTCGGCCGGGAGCGGTTTGGCGATGTCGAGCCGCGGCTTCAGCGATTGGATGTCGCGTTCGTCGGGACCTTGCGTCACGTCGAGGAACAAGGCCGCGTCGTCGATGGTGCGGGCGAGCGGCCCGAAATGCGAGAGCGAATCGAACTGGCTGGGCAGGATGGTGAAGGGGATGCGCCCGAAGCTCGGCTTCAATCCGACGATGCCGCAGAACGAAGCCGGGATGCGCACCGATCCGCCCATGTCCGAGCCCTCGGCCAACGGCACCGCGCCGCTGGCGACGGCGGCAGCCGATCCCCCGGACGAGCCGCCCGGCGTGCGCTCGGTGTTCCAGGGATTTCGCGTGATGCCCCAAAGCGGGCTTTCGGTGAAGCTGGAATAGGCGAATTCCGGCGTCGTCGTCTTGCCGACCAGAATGCCGCCGGCCTTGTACAGGGCTTCGGCGATGGGCGCGTCTTCGTCCGGCACCCAATGCTCATAGGCGTAGGAGCCGAGCGTGGTGCGCTTGCCCTTGGTCGGCGTCAGATCCTTGAGCGCGAAGGGCACGCCATGCAGGGGACCGAGCGGCTTGCCCGCCTTCACGGCCGCTTGCGCCGCCTTGGCCTGGGCGTGGGCCTCCTCGGGATAGGTGAAGCAAAAGCAGTTGAGCTTCGGATTGACCTCGGCGATGCGGGCCAGCGCATTGTCGATGAGGTCGACGGGCGAGAGCCTGCCCTCGGCAATGCGCCGGGCCATTTCGCTCGCCGGCATGTAACAGAGATCGAGGTCGGCCATCGGCGATTGCCCCTTGAGTTGCGGGCGCCAGTCTCGGGGCTTCGCCGGCAATCGTCAAATCCCTCGAATCGCCAAATGCGCTGCTGGAGCCCCACCCTCACCCCGACCCTCTCCCTCCCGAGATGGGAGGGCGAGGGAGAAGTAAGCATCGCCTCTCCCTCATTCTTCATGGGGGAGAGGAAGGGTGAGGGGGCTCTCAGTAACTTCGTGTTCCATCGCCTTCTTGTGACGTGCGTCGGGGCAAACTCGAAATCAGGGCAACACGGCTTGTCAGAGGTCGGCGTCGCCCGGCATAGTCGCCCCCGCAAGAGACGGGTTGCGATGATCGAGCTGAGCGAAAAACAGGTCGCCGAATTCCACGAGAACGGATTTCTCATCCTGCCGCGTTTGATCGATGCCGGCGAGGCGGGGCGCGTGGCCGCGCGCTATGAGGATCTCTTTGCCGGCAAGTTCGAGACGGGGCTCTATCCCGACGAATGGAATTGGCAGGAAGGGCGCGACCGGCCCGACCGGGCGCGCCAGATCTGCAACGGCTGGAAATCCGATCATACGGTGGCCAGCCTGGTGCTGCGCGCGGAGATCGGCCGGCTCTGCGCCCAGCTTGCCGGCTGGCCCGGCGCCCGACTGTCCCAGGACAATGTGATCTGGAAACCCCCAGGGGCGAAGGCATTGGGCTTTCATCAGGACGACAGCTACACCGGCTGGATCGTGCCGTCGCATATGACCACATGCTGGATCGCGCTCGATGCGACCACGGCCGCGGGCGGCACCATCGAATATGTGCGCGGCTCCCACAAATGGCCGGTCTCCCCGCCCATCAAGCAGTTCCACGCGCCCGACGACTATCGCAAGGAGATGCGCGACGCGGCGGCGGCGGTCGGATTGTCGGCGCCCGAATTGGTGCCGGTGGAAGTGTCGCCCGGCGGCTGCGCCTTCCATGACGGACGCACCTGGCATGGTTCCGACGTCAACCGCGCCGATCAGCCGCGCCGCTCGGCCGTCAGCCATTGCATGTCGTCGGAGGCCCGCTTCCACCCGACGAACATCAGCTACATCTACAACCGTTATAAGCGCGTCGGCGACGAGGCGATGGACGAGAGCTTCTTTCCCATCCTGTGGCGCCGCGACGGCTATCGCACGGCCTTCCTCGACGATTATATGCGGCGGGGTTCGGCCGCTCGGGCTTGAGGCCGGCAAGGTCGGCCCGCATCCTTCGACAGGCTCAGGATGAGGGAGTTTTTCTCGATCCTCATGCTGAGCCTGTCGAAGCATGAGTTTCCGGTTGCATCGGATCGCGGAGCTAATGCCCGCCGTGGCGATGCAGGATCTTGTCGCCGAGGCCCGTAGCGTAGGAGAGCCCGGCGGGGGTCAGCACCGCGGCCACGGGAAACATGGAGCGCAGCAAGCCCTTGCGCTCGAGGGCGACCCAGGCGGCCTCGTTGTGCAGGCCCGTGGCGTCGCCGGCGCTGACGACGGCGTCGCCCACATGGAAATGATCGCCGTGGCGCCCCGGAAAACCGCTGACGATGATATGGCCGTCGTCGGAGGGCTTGCCATGGCCCTCGATGCGGGCGAGCGCCTGCATCAAGGTCAGCGTGCGAAGCTGCAGCGGGTTGAGGTTCAGGGGATTCTGTTTCGGCGGCATGGCGGCATCCCGGTTGGTTTCATCTGCGGCGCTCAGGCGGCGAGCGAACGGTCGATCCGCGGCAGCCAGGCGGCAAGCGTAGCCGTTCGCAGGAGATAAAACACCATCATGGCGAGCCACAGCCCATCGTTGCCCAGGCGCGGAAGCGCCAGCCACAGCACCAGCAGATTGCCGGCCAGCGCCAGGATCATGCCGTTGCGCATCTCCCCCGTGCGCGTGGCACCCACATAGATGCCGTCGAGCTGGAAGCACCAGACGCCGAGGATGGGCGAGAGCGCGAGCCAGGGCAGATAGAGCCCGGCGGCGGTTCGCACCTGCTCATGCACGGTGAAGAGGGCGATCAGTCGATGGCCGCCGATGAGGAACAGGCTGGCGCCGAGAAAAGCGAGGCCCGCCGCCCAGATCGTCGAATCCCGGACCGCGGCGCGAAATCCCATCCGGTCGCGGGCGCCGACAGCGCCGCCCACCAGGATCTCCGCGGCCATGGCGAAGCCGTCCAGGCCATAGGCCATCATGGTCAACAGGCTCATCAGGATCGCATTGGCGGCAAGCGGTATGTCGCCGAGGCTGGCGCCGGCAAGGGTGAAGGCGACGAAGGCCGCCTGGAGGCAGAGCGTGCGCAGCATGATGTCGCCGTTGACCCGCAGCAGGCGCAGGATGCGCGCGCGAGCGAACAGATGGGGCGTGGCCGCGCGCGGCAGCAGGCGTCCCACCAGCAGCAGCCCCGCCGCGGTGGCGAGGATCTCAGAGGTCAGAGTGGCGCCGGCGACGCCCGGAATGCCCCAGCCGAGGACCAGGACGAACAGGATCGCGAGGACGATGTTGACGCCGTTCAAGGCGATCTGCAGGCCAAGGGCGAGGCCCGTGCGCCCGGTGCCCAAGAGCCAGCCGAGTATGGCGTAGTTGGCGAGCGCCGCCGGCGCGCTCCACACCCGTACATCGTAATAGGCGCCGGCATAGGTTTTGACCGCTTGGCTGCTGGCGACGAAATGGAGGGCGAGAAAGCGGATCGGCAGCTGCAGCAGAACGAGTGCCAAGCCGATGCCGCCCGCCAGCAGCAGCGCACGCAGGAATGTGGCGCGCAGCTCGCCTGCATCGCCGGCACCGGCCGCTTGCGCGGTGAAGCCGGTGGTTCCCATGCGCAGGAACCCGAAGCCCCAGAAGACGAAGCTGAAGATGAGCGAGCCGAGCGCCACGCCGCCGATCAGCGCCGGATCGGGCAGATGTCCCACCACGCCCGTGTCGACCGCACCCAGCAGCGGCGTCGTTATGTTGGAAAGGATGACCGGCCCCGCGAGGCGCCAGATCCGCCGATGATTGGCGCTGATCATGGACGATGCCTACCGCGGCCCGCGGCGCGGGGCAACTGGGGTGGAAATCGTTGAGGCGTGCAGCGGGCGAGCTTCGTGACGACTACCTCGCCGATCACCCCCACCCCAACCCGCCCCCATCAAGGGCGATTATGCACTACTCGACATAAGATCCGCAAGCTCCTATGGTCGCTAAGACAGGT
>JBGPNG010000178.1:0-4897 GCA_041487395.1 Dongiaceae bacterium | reverse complement strand
GATCGGCAAACCGCTGGAACTGGTGAACCCGGACGGCCTTCCGAAATCGCCGGCTCAACGATGGGGTGGCTTCCGTCATCGGCTTTCTTCTGGTGTTGCCGGCCGACTACTTCCGCTTTTTTCACTTCTGCCATCACCGCTATACGCAAGACCCTATCCTCGACCCCGAATTGGCGACCGCAAAACCCCAAACGCGCGGCCAGTGGCTGTGGGTCGTCACCGGCCTGCCGCTGTGGCGCGCCCATGTGAGAGGCGTGCTCCGCCATGCAATGGGCAGGATCGACGAGCCCTATCTGACGCCCGTGCCTGCCCGCCTCGTGATCCGCGAGGCGCGGATCCATCTCGCGCTCTATCTAGCGATTGCGACGGCTTCGGTCGCGCTGCAAAGCACGATCGCTCTGGAGTTCTGGGTGATCCCGGCCATGCTCGGCCAACCCTGGCTGAGGCTTTTTTTGATGGCCGAGCATACGGGCTGTCCGCTCGTTCCCGACATGCTCGCCAATTCGCGCTGCACGCTGACCAACGGCGTCGTGCGATTCTTCGCCTGGAACATGCCCTATCATGCCGAGCATCACACCTTCCCGGCCGTGCCCTTCCATGCGTTGCCCCTGCTCCATCAGCGGCTGAAGCCGGCGCTGCGCGTGGTCGCGCCGGGCTATTTCGCCGTCCAACGCCAGATCCTCAAAAGCTTGATTTCGCGCTAAGGGAAAAGCGTCGGTGGCTTCTCCGCGAGCACCGGTGCCACGTCGAAGACGCGGGCGCGGAAGGTGCCGGCAAGCCGCTCCAATTCGCCAGCCAAGACCCGGCTCTCGGTCAGGGGCGGCAAATGGCGTCTGGTCTCGCCCAGCAATGCATCCAGCGCCGGCGGTGCCGCGCGCTCGGTGACGAATAGGGCCTGGGAGCTGATCGCGGCGAGCATGGCAAGTGCGGCCTCCAAGCAGAGTCCGCCTTCGTCCTGGGCGCGCCAGGCGAAGAAATTCGGCGGCGCCACATCGTTCTGGCCGAATCCCCCGCCCTCGCTGCCGGGCAGGAAATTGCGCTGGGCCGCCCGGCGCGCCTGTTCGGCATAACCCACCTGAACCATGCCGAAGCATCCGAGGTAGCCATCGCCCTTTTGCAGTTGATCGGGGAGCAGCGAATAGCGCCCGTCCAGAAGTTTCGAGGTATGCCGGTCGGCAAGCAGACAAAGATCCGCCATCGCCGCCGCCAGGTTGTCCATCGCCGGATGCGCCATCGCATTGTGGTACCCGCCGGTGCTGAAGACCCGTGCCTTTTTTCCCGGGCCGGGGGCGAGAAAGACCGGATTGTCGGTGATGGCTCTGAGCGATGTGGCCGCGGCACTTTCCGCCGCCGTCATAGCGCGGCGGAATTGCGCCAGGACGCGGGGCATGATTCGAAAGCTGACCGGCGCCTGATAGGGCCGCCGCTCGGCCACGCCGCCCGCCATGAGTTGACGCAACCTCGACAGGGTCGCGGTCTCGGCCGGATCGCCCCAGAGGTCGTCGAGCTCTTCGGCGAAATGTCCAAGGGGCGTCTTGATGGCCTCGGCCGAAAGCGCGAACACCTCTTCCGCCAGTTCGAGACGCCGGCGCGCCGCCAGCGCCGCATCGGCCAAGAGGGCCGAGGCGCAGGGCGAGCCGTTGACCAGCGAGAGCATCTCCTTTTCCCCCAGCTCGAAGCTCTCGGCGACGGTATTGAAGAGCGGCGCCAACCCCATGATCTCGCCGGCGCCACCCTGTCCCGCCATGCTGACCTTGGGGAGCGGCCCGCCGTCGAGCAGTGCTGCCACCGCCGCGGCGAGCGCCGGGCTCACGGCAGCATGGCCTTCGACGAAATTGGTGAGGCGGGCGAAGACGATTCCCCGGGCGACCCGTTCGGGCAGCGCCGGCCCGAAGGCGACGTAGGCGCCGTGCGGCGGCCTGCGGGCATGCGTCTGGCGCTCGGCCGGGGTATAGCGCAGCCGCGCATGTTGGCCATAGCCGCTGGTAACACCGTAGATCGTGATGTCTGGATCGCTTTCGATGAGGGCCAGAAACTGAGCCCTGGACTGCGCCATGCGTTCCAGCGAGGCCTTCGCGAAGGCTACGGCCTTGCCCCGCCAGGCAACGCGGTGGAAATGGTCGAGGGTGAAATCGGCGCGCGAAGCAAGGTCGATCGGCATAGACCGCTCCAGTGAGGAATTGGCGCAGAATTTGACCATAACCGCGAGGCCATTGCCTAGCGCGCCTCATGGGCTCGTTCCTCACCCTAAATATCACATGAAAAAGCTTCTCCTTCATCCTGTAATTGTTCGATTTCTAAGCAATCCGGCAAGTGTCAAAGAGGCTCAAATCCCCCTCGCCGCGCCGACGGAGACTTGCATTTGTCAGCCTTGACCCGCAATGTAAGCGGTGGTGGGCCGTCGGGGATCCGGAAGTATTCCCCAAGCGCTTGAAAAAGGCGTCGGGATGATTTGCTGGAAGTTCGGCAGCTTAGCCATGGCCATGACTAAGTAGAGTGAAGTTAATGGACGAACATAGCATGGGAGGCGGGTCGGCGTCGGAAGTTCGCGGCAAGGTCAAGTGGTTCAATCCGGAAAAGGGCTTCGGCTTCGTATCGCCGGCCGATGGATCGCCTGACGTATTCCTGCATGTGTCGGCGTTGAAACAGGCCGGACTGCAGGATGCACCCGAAGGTTCGACGATCGTCTGCGAGTGCGGACCAGGGCGCAAGGGAGTCCAGGTATTGCGCGTGATCACATTGGATACGACGACGGCCGTGGAGCGGCCGCCGCGCCGGCCAATGGGATCGCGACCGGGAGACCGAGACCGCTGAGCTTCTGCTTGCTCCGCCCGCAGGTGGGGCGTAATGGAATGGCGCCATGAGCCCGGAGGGCGAACCGGGTAGGTAATTTCTTTCGTCTATTTCCTCACCGGCAGGTCCGCGCGACGCGATGAATTTCGACGCCCGCAGTTACCGTAGCGCGCTCGGCAGCTTCGCCACCGGAATCACGGTGGTCACCTCGATCGGCGCGGATGGCGAGCCGCTGGGGTTCACCGCCAACTCCTTCAACTCGGTGTCCCTCGACCCGCCGCTCGTCCTGTTCAGCCTCGACCGCGGCGCCTACAGCCTGAAGGCCTTCGAGGCCGCCGGTAAATTCGCCATCAATATTTTGCGCGAAGATCAACAGGAAGTCTCCACCGCCTTTGCCCGGGCCCTTTCGAATAAATGGGAAAGCGTGCGCTTCGAAGTCTGGGAGACCGGCTGTCCCATCCTGACCGACGCGCTCGCCAGTTTCGAGTGCGAGACGGCTTCGATGCATGACGGCGGCGATCATGTGATTTTCGTGGGCCGTGTCTTGGCCCTGCGCACCACCGAGGGCCGTCCTCTGCTCTACTACCGTGGCGCCTATCGCCAACTCGTCGAGAATTCCTAGCAGCCCTCTTCGCGGCGGTGCCCGACGGGCAATAGCATGATTGCCTAGTATCGATCCTCTGGGGCGAGGAAGATGGATGGACACCCCCTGCCCAAGGCGCAAAATTGCAAGGCCGGATTCCCGGCTCTCAACTCCGTACAGTGGCAAAGGCTGGCCATCTCGTGCACGAAGATGCGCCCGAGGCTATCGTTGCGGCAATTCGCGAGCTAAAACCTTGACCGAGGGCTGAACGCCCCTCATTTCCCAAACCAATTTCGACCAGACGCCGCTATGCGACCTTCCATTGAAACCCTCTACGGGCAGGTGCAGAAGGCGGTTCGGATTGCCAAATGGTCTAAAATTGGCTGCAATAACGCTCGGAATTGGTCGCAAATCCTTGCCGCCGGAAATCTCCATCGTGTAGGCTCGCCGTGGATCAACACCGCCGGCGCTATTTGGCGCGCCGATCACCCCCCAGGGAGCGAGGAGACGCAGAAGATGAGCCAGACGAAAAAATGGGGCGAAGAGGATTTCTGGGGTCTCGGCTTCGAATGGGATCCGCAATGGCTTCTGACCGATAAGCAGAAGGAGCTGCAGGGCAAGCTGATCGAACTGGCGCGCACCACGCTGCGCGACAATGCGGTCGAATCAGACAAGAAACTGCTTTTCCCGCGCAAGAACTTCGAAGCGCTGGCCAAGCTGGGCCTGCTCGGGCTGATCGTGCCAAAGGAGCTGGGCGGTATGGGTGAAAACCATGTCTGCGCCGCCATGGCGGTGGAGACGATCGCGCGCTACGGCTGCGCCAGCACGGCCATGTGCTACACCATGCATCTGGGCGCCGTGGCCGCAGCCTGTTTCCGCTATCACAATAACGAGACCCTGAAGAGCGTCCTCAGGCGTCTCGACAAGGATGTCTATATCGGCACCCTCTCCTACTCCGATCCGGAGACGGGCTCGCATTTCTGGTATCCGGTCTCCTCCGGCGCCGAAAAGGTCGCCGGCGGATGGAAAGTCCGCAAGAAGGCCTCCTGGACGACCTCGGGCGGATTTGCCGACTGGTACATCATCCAGACCACCAGCCCCGAGTTCGGCGGCAACTACGCCGATCTCTCCTGCTGGCTGATCATGGGCAATGAGGTCAAAGCCGAACCGTCGAAATGGGACGGGCTGGGCCTGCGCGGCAATCAGTCGGGCACATTGGAAGTCGACAATGTGACGATTCCCGCCGAACGCCTCGTCGGCCCGAAGGGCGATGGTGCCAATTCCAACGACGAATGCGTCGATCCCTTCTTCCTGCTCTGCTCCTCGTCATGCTGGAACGGCATCTCGCTGGGCCTGATCGACATCGCCAAGCGCCATACGACGATGAAGAAGCATGTGGACGTCGGCATGCGCGTGGCCGACTACCCGACCATCCAGGACTACGTCGGCGAGGCGATCAGCGACACGAATGCCTCGCGCGCCTTCGCCTTCCAGATCGCGCACGCCATGGACGAGGCGACG
>JBGPNG010000177.1:0-4899 GCA_041487395.1 Dongiaceae bacterium | reverse complement strand
GCAGCATTGCTCCGGCCAATCTGCGCCGATCTTTCATTTCACCCGGCACCAGGAACCGACTTTTCCCGCCCCAGAATCCAACCAGCTCGAGCAACAGGACTTTGTAGCAATCGGTTTCGACGCTGGTCGCATACAGCGAGGGCTCGCCCATCGCCGGGAAATTCAGATTGATCCGCCTCACTGCATCCGACGCAATATCGCGGACATAGTTTCGCAGACGAATGTACCGATCGCCAGAAATCGGCGGTTGAGCGTCGTCGAGGCAGCGCAGCGCAACGCGCACCACATCGTAGTCGTTGTGGTCGTCGGCCTGGCGCGAAGGCCCGAGCGGGCCTTGTGGGTATTGGAATCCGCGGACCGCGATCAGTCCGTCGGTGATCGCATCCCAGTGTTTGACGCCTTCGCTTCGATACTGGACGACATGATAGAGGTTCGAAAGATCGTAGGCGCCATGCGATGTACCGTCGGAAAACTGGTATCCATCGAGCCAGCACCCGGTGCAGGGATCCTGCACTTCGTCCAGGAATGCCAGGAATTTCACTTTGTGCAGGGCAGTGAAGGTGGTGTCATGCGCTTCCTCCCGCAGCCAGCGTGCGATCGGGGTCTTCAGCATGAGCTGCGGTAGACTGCTCAACAACGATCCGTACTTCTGCCGGTTCCAGCGGCCGGCGCGATGGATCGCCGAATGTCGGCTGTCATGGAGCTCCCGGATCATGGCATCGGGATCCGCCCAGCGCCTTAGGAAGGTCAGCGGCCGCCTCAGAACGGGTGCCGTATTGCTTCCGTCGCAACGCCGTAGAATCGGGTTGGCCGCGCCCACGATGCGATTGATGTAGTCGATGCTTATGTCGAGTTTGTGGAAAGGTTCGGTGACATAGGGCGCCCAGGACCCGTCGTCGGCCTGTTCGATCGGCGGTAGATCGTATTGATCCTTCTGCTGCCGGAAGGCCTCTTCGAACTCGGCAAATCGAGCCAGGATACGCCGTTGATCGGTCGTGGCGCCGGCAAGCCATCGCGCTTCGGCAAGGATTTGATCGGCGATGGGACAGGTGAAGCCTTGCTGCTGGCGCTCGGTCAACGCGCGGCGCATGGTATCGCTGCGAGCCAGATACGCAGCTCGAAGGGCTCCCCATCCGGGCCGGAAGCGCTCGAATTCCTCAGTTATTCGCGTGCTGAGCCAAGGTGCGTCTTGCAGACCGCACCGATCGATCAAGGCCTGAGTCGCGCCATTCCATTGGGTCTGGCTCTCGCCGATCTGGATTTGAGGGATTCTGGACAGCTGTCCGGCCGCCATCGCGGCAAGACTTCGGTTTGCCGCGATAGCGCCCGCCGCAGATGCGATGAACGTCAGGCATTCTCTGCGCGATCGCTTGGTCGGCCGGCGGCGCAGCATCACGCCGCCACGAAGTCGTCGGGCGAAGCCGTGGTCATACCCTCAATGCGAGAGCAGCACAGGCAGCGGATTCGCACCGACCACGTCCCGCGTGGCGCCGCCGAACAGCAATTCGCGCCACGGGGTATGGCCATAGCCGCCCATCACCAGCAAATCGGCCCCCTCATCTCGCGCGGTAGCCAGAAGCTGGTCACCGGCACTCGTGGCCGGCTTGCGCGGCAAATGGCGGACCTCGCCGCCGATGCGATGCCATGCGAGGTATTGCTTCACGGATGCGACGCCCTCCTCCTGCCTGTCGCCGACAGTGATCAACAGGATCGTGCGAGCCCTGCCGAGGAATGGCAAGGACGCACGCAGAGCCCTGACCGCGGGAGGCGATCCGTTCCATCCGACGGCGATGGTATTGCCGACGACGCCCGAGGGTTGGGGCGGGGCCAGAAGGACCGGTCGCCCCGAATGGATCAGCGTTTCCTCGACCACGTCCGTATGCGGCTGTCCGATAACCCGGCCCGAACGACCGAGGACCACGAGATCGAAAAACCGAGCGCGACGGGGCACCAGGAGGGGAGCATAACCCGTCTCTTCGTGCCACGCTGCCGACGGCCCCGTTTGCGGCGGATTGTCCGCCAGTGCAAACCCGTGCCTCCGAAGGGTTGCCATGAAGGCGGCCTTCGTCTTGGCTGCGGCTACCCCGGCTTCCGCCGTCACCTGGTCGATCCATGCGCCGTCGATCAGCATGGCGAAGTCGCCGAAACTGGCGGCGACGATCAACTCCCGCGGATCAAGTCGGACATGGAAACCCTCAAGATGCGCCTCGAATCGCCGAGCTAGCTGACAGCTCAGTTCCACGGCGCCGTCGCTGGCGCTACCGCCGCTTGCAGCGGCGAGAATGGTCCTGATCGTCATGACAATCCTCGAATTTGGCCTTGGATTTCGGTTAAAGAGTCTAGGGCGGAAGCGTTTTCTCGATTTTGATTGAGATCAAGACGGCATCATCGATAGCCAAGTGGCGAAAATTGCCGCTCATCCGTGACCCACCCGGCCAGCGGCATTGATAGTCCCGAAAGTGAAGCGCCGGCGAAGCGGTTTACCCGGCTGGGATCACTTTATGCGTTTGCCGGGGTCGGATCTATCACCTCCCTGTGGCTTGGTCGGCACACTGGCCGTCGGCTGCGAATCAGCGCTCGAGGCGTCCGAGATTGCTCCCAGCCACAATTCCAGCAAGAGCAGCACCCAGGAGAAGCGCGGTCTTGTGATCGCATAGCACCGCCGACAAAACGGCAGATGGATGCTTTCCGGAAAGGTTCCCGCCAAGTTGCGAGTGGCGTTGGGGCCATTTGCGAAGCGCTGAAATGAAGATAGCGGCGACACAGGCAAGGATCGCTCCGATGACGAGGGGCGTCCTAATGGGCCCAATGGCCGGGAGAAGAGCCAGCCAACTCGCTGTTATGATGCAGCCCAGCGCCCCCGTTCCAGCGGCACTGGCGACAACCGCGAAGAAAAGCGCCACTCCGATGCGACGGCCTGCCGCCCGCATGCTCTCGGCTGCGCCCAAACGCAAGAGAGACAAGGCAAGCTCTAGCATGCGCTGCCTCCCTGGCTGTCAGCGCCGCAGAAGGCTACCACCAATGAAACCGACGCCGAAGGCGAGCAAAAGGGTTGTCAGTGGCCGTTCCTCGACCTCTCGCGCAATGGCCCTCGCCGAGCGCTCGCTTTGGTCGAAAAGCCCGGCGTAGAGCCGCCGCGTTTCTTCCGATATCTCGCCCCTTGCGTCGCTCGTCAGGGTCTTCACCAGTCTCGCAAGGTCTTCTCTCAATGAGGCGATGTCCTTCCGGATCTTCTCGAACTCCGCAGCCGCCTCTCCGCTTCCGTGAGCCTTGCTCGCTTCGTTCATCGTCAAGTCTCCTACGCGCTTGTACCAGCGATGAGGACCGCTATGAAAACCTGATCACCTGTTCGGATCTTGCGAATCGTATGCGGAGTCATTTAGCTAACAACCGGGAATGCCTATAGAGCACGACTGATTGACCCACATACAAATGGAAAATAGACCAGAGCTCGCGGCCTGCCTTGATTTGGATCAAAAGCACAGATCTTTGAGCCCGAAAGAAGGAGGCCCTACTCAGCCGCGGGCAAGCCAGGCGAGGGGGCCCTATGCCGCAACTTCGAGATGCGGATCGGGAAACAACGGCGCTTGCCCCAACGAGGCCATCCCCCGTGCCGATCTCCAAAAGTTACCGCACGGTCCGAACCCAGAAGTGCTGCTCGTAAGGAGTGGGACGTCAACCCGCATTCGGCGGCGGGGAAGACCAAGGTGAGGCATGCCTCCTAAAATAGTCTCTTGGCGCGCGCCGCAATCACCGCCAGTTGCTCCGCGAGGCATGCGAGCTACTGGAGAAAATCCAGCCCAGATCGGGGAACGTCTCGCGGTCGGACTGTGGTAATTCTGCAAGCGATAGTGCCGCGCTGCGCTAGGGTGGGCTGGCAGGCGAGACCGAGGTGCGCTTCCTGAGTCACACGGTACGGACCTAAGGTTCGTTCAAGAACAGGTCAAGCACATTGCCGCTCTTCATGTCAGCTTATGGGCCCGTATTGGCCAACTGCATGAGCCTGGCCGGATCGCTCGGATTTGACCCCGGCTGCGGATCGGCTGACCCTTTGCGCCCTCTTGCTAGGCGACCACCACGCTCCACACCGAACCCGGCGAGCAACGACCAGTTCCGCCAGTCAGTCATGGGTCGGCTCGAATTGATCGCCGCTCGTCCCCAGAATGGAGCAGATCAAGATTCCCCGACAGGTAACCGCACCGCCGGCGTCCGAGCTCATGGGCATTGACATGCATCAATGAGAATCCCCCGGGCCGGCATAGACACTACCACTGGAACTGATCCATGAATAGTAGGCGGCTTCCCGCAACCCCATGATGCGTTCGGAGATTCCATGGCCGCCAGCATTACCGAGATTCCACGGTTGATGTGGCACTACCTTCGCCCCCGCAAGCCCACTGCGATTCCGCGTGAAGTAAAGAACGAAGCGCCTTCGCGCTACCATCGCATCGCGCAGCTCACACCAGAGCAGGCGCTTGAAGACCTCCGAACTAGCGTCGACGGCCTTGACGAGGCCGAAGCGGCGCAACGGCTTGTCAAGCACGGCCTGAACGCGGTTGCCCAGGAAGCGAAACCTAGCATCCTGGCACAATTGCTGGTCCGGCTAGGAACACCGCTGAACGTAATGCTCCTGAGCCTAGCGCTCATCTCATACATCCTGAGCGACCCACGTGCCGCGATCATGATAACCGTCATGGTGATTCTGAGCGTGGGCTTGAGTTTCGTTCAGGAATACCGCTCGAACAAAGCGGCGGCGGACCTCCGGGCTATGGTCCGAACCACTGCGACGGTGTTGCGCAGGAATACTATCCCGAATTCAACCTCCCGGACGGCCGGCCCTTCCGAAGGCGCTGAACGACGAGAGATCCCCATCGAACAGTTGGTACCCGGCGACATCGT
>JBGPNG010000176.1:0-4902 GCA_041487395.1 Dongiaceae bacterium | reverse complement strand
TCGGCTTGGCGCGCAACAGCCGGCTCGAGGCGGCGATCGCCGCCGAGCTGGAAGCGGCGGCCGCGGACAGTCAGGCCAGCGGGCAGGCGGCCCGGCGCTTCAAGGACTTCATCTGGACGACGCGCGACAGCTGGAGCCGGGAACGGCGCGTGGTCGCCAAGGCCGAGCACACCCGGCAAGGTTCGAACCCGCGCTTCGTGGTGACCTCGCTCACGGTGCAGGATTACGACGCCCGCGCCCTCTATGAGGATGTCTACTGTGCGCGCGGCGAGATGGAGAACCGCATCAAGGAACAACAGCTCGATCTCTTCGCCGACCGCACCTCGGCCAAGAGCCTGCGGGCCAACCAGCTGCGCCTGTGGTTCGCCTCGATGGCCTATGTGCTCATGGAGGCCCTGCGCCGTATCGGCCTCAAGGGCACCCAGTTCGCCAACGCCACCTGCGGCACCATCCGCCTCAAGCTCCTCAAGATCGGCGCCCTCGTGCGCCTCAGCGTCCGCCGCCTCAAGATCGCCATGGCGAGCGGCTATCCCTGGGCGCAGGAGTGGGGCCTCGCCCATGCCAGGCTCGCCGCCGCGGCGCGCTGAACGAACCAGACAGCGCATAGTCCACATCGCCTGAAACCAACGCTGCCCACCGCCAGCGACGTCGTACCTGCGCCAAAATCGACCAAAATGAGCAGCCCTCGATCTCCGCACAGGCCATCACACAAACCTGCGATAGCCTCAACCGTCATTCACCCAGTGTGAGAAATCCGGGCTAAAGGCGGACGCGAAACGGACGCAGCAGCAAGGCGAGGAAATCCAACTCTTCCTCGCCTTCGACGCCGATGGCCATCGTCGAACTCCGTCGCGTCGGGCTCGACGTGGCGAACAGCCGATCCCAAAAGCTGAAGATCGTGCCGTAGTTCGAATCGGTATCGACGCGGCGCCGGTGATGGTGGACCCAATGAATCGACGGCGTGATGACGAGGCGCGAAAGCCATGCCTCCAGCCGCGGTGGGAGCGCCAAATCCGAGTGGTGGAAAATGGCGGCGATCAGGACCACGGCCTCGAAAGCAAGGATCGAGGACAAGGGGAATCCGATCAACAGAATGACGCCCGCACGCGCCAACGCAGACAACAAGACCTCGCCGAAGTGAAAGCGCAGCGCCGTCGTCGTGTCGAGAAAGCGGTCGAGGTGATGGACGCCGTGGAAGCGCCACAGGAAGCGCCACTCATGATTGGCCCGATGCCACCAATAGATGAGGGCATCGAGCAGCAGCAGGTCGAGCGCCACGCCGGGGCTCCCGCGCCACCATGCCGGCCGCCAGGTCAATCCGTGGCTGGCGGCGAGCGCGCTGAGCGGCAGCACGATCAACGGCGAGAGCACGAAATTGACGGCGGCCAAGCCAGCGTTGCGCAAGAGTCTCGTCCAGGCCCAGCCACCGGGAGTCGGAAAGGGTGCCGCAGGCTTCCAGCGCTCGGCGGCGAAGAGAGCGACCAGCCAAAGCCCGACGGCGATGCCCTTATAGGCCAGAAGATCCTGCATGCGCCGGGAACTATGGCGGCCGGCCCACCGATTGCCAAGGCGATGGCCGGCTGATAAATGTCCACTTGCGCAGTTGCGTCCCGTGCATCATGTCCGGAGTTGCCATGAAGCTCGACAACCAAAGCCCGTTGATCGGCATTCCCGCCTGCGTCCGGGCCCTCGACAATCAGCCTTTCCACACGGTGGGCGAGAAATACATCACCGCCGTCTCGGGCGGTGCCGGCGGCCTACCGCTGCTCATCCCCTCGCTGGGCGAGATCTTCGACATGCGCGATCTGGTCAGGCGGCTGGATGGGCTTCTGGTCACCGGCAGCCCGTCCAATGTCGCAGTCCAGCTCTACAGCGGCACGCCGGACCGGCCGGGCAGCCCTCAGGATCCTCAGCGCGACGCCACGACGCTGCCGCTCATTCGCATGGCGCTGGCCGAGGGGTTGCCGATTTTCTGCATCTGCCGCGGCATCCAGGAATTGAACGTGGCGCTGGGCGGCACGCTGTTCACGCAAGTTCATGAGCAGCCCGGCGCTTTCGATCACCGCAGTCTGAAGGTCGACGATCTCGACGTGAAATACGGACCCCGCCATAGCGTCGAGCTAGCCCCCGAGGGCCAACTCGCCAAGCTGCTCGGCACCCGGCGCATCGAGGTCAACTCTTTGCATTGGCAGGCGATCGATCGCCTTGCCGAACGGTTGAGAGTGGAAGGCCGCGCCCCCGACGGCGTGATCGAAGCGGTGAGTGTGGCCGATGCGTCCGCTTTCGCGCTCGGCGTGCAGTGGCATCCGGAATGGAAAGTCGCGCAGAATTCGGTCTCGACGACGCTGTTTCACGCCTTCGGCCAGGCCGCCCGCAAGCGGGCCGAAAGCCGGCGTGCGCGGGAGCTGGCCGCCTAGCTCACAGGCCGGTTTAAGATCGCCGGCAATCTTTGGCTAACTGCCTGTGATACCGTGAAGATTCATGGACTATTATCTTGCGCATCTGCCTTGTCCCAGGCGCATGGGATCACTCGTTCGTGACCTTGAATTTGGCGGGTCCGGGGCCAATTAATATTTATACAGTGGTCGCAGCCGCAAAGGCTGTGATCGTCCGAGAGTGGTCTCCCCCACCATGACGGGCTCCGAAAGGAACTGCTTGAACGCCCGGTCCTCCCCTGGCCGGGCGTTCGCCTTTTGAGGGCAGCGCCGGTTGGTCTATAACCGGCTGCCGAATCTTCGACAGCTAAACCATCGACAAATCGACCGCCGATAAACCAGCCCATCGAACGTCATTGGGGATTTGCCTTGCGTATCGCCACATGGAACGTCAATTCGGTTCGCCTTCGCATCGACCTCCTCGCGCGGCTCGCGGCCGAACACCGGCCCGATGTGATCTGCCTCCAGGAAATCAAAGCCGAGGCGAAGGACTTTCCCTTCGACGCGCTGCGCGCGCTGGGCTTTGCCCATATCCATCTGCGCAGCATGAAGGGCTATAACGGGGTCGCCATCCTCTCCCGCCTGCCCCTGGAAAGGCCCGAAGGGCGCGATTGGTGCGGCAAGGAAGATTGCCGACATGCCATGGCCCGGCTGCCCGGCGGCATCGAGCTGCATAACTTCTACATCCCGGCGGGCGGCGACATTCCCGATCCCAAGCTCAACGTCAAATTCGCCCATAAGCTGGGGTTTCTCGATGAGGCCACCGGGTGGTTTGCCGAAGGCCGGCGCAACGCCCGCAAGATGATCCTGGTGGGCGATCTCAACATTGCGCCCCTGGAAACCGATGTCTGGTCGCACAAGAGCCTGTTGGGCGTGGTCAGCCATACGCCCATCGAAGTCGACAAGCTCCACCGGCTTCAGTCTTCGGCGAAATGGGTCGACGCCGTGCGCAAGTTCATCCCGCCCAGCGAGAAGCTTTACAGCTGGTGGAGTTATCGCGCCGCCGATTGGCATCTCTCGGACCGCGGCCGTCGCCTGGATCACGTCTGGGTGACGCCCTCGCTGGCGCCGGCCGTCAAGGCCGCGCGCGTCCTGCGCGACGCGCGGGGTTGGCGGCAGCCCTCGGACCACGTCCCCGTCATCGTCGATTTCGCCTGAGCAGGAAATAGCGGCCCGCCTCGCCGCCGGGAAGCGGCAGAAGCGCGAATTCAGCTGCGCCGATCGGCTGGTCGGAAACCAGCAGACCGTCGTCCTGAAGAAGGGCCGCCCAATACGGGGCCAATTCAGCCGACAGGGCTTGGCTCGCCGCATCGTCGCCGCTGCCCACGTCGCCGTGGATCAGGGCTGCTTGGCCGGCGAACCGGCGAACGGCCGCCCGTGCTGTCTGGCGAAAGTCCCCGAGCCACATCCGATCGGCCGGCGGAATGCAGTCGGGATGGGCGTCGATCCGGCGATCGAAGACATGAATGTCGCGCCCGGGCAGGTGTGCGCGCAGATGGTCATAGCTGCGTCCGTTGCCCAGGCCGAATTCCATCACCGGGCCGGGGCGCAGTGCGATCGCCGCCGTCGCCCAATCGAGGCAGACGCGCAAGGTCATCAGCCGGCTGATCGCGCTGTCGAGGCGGCTCACCCGCGAAAACTCATTGCCGTCCGGCGCTGAGCTTGTCCTGGCATTCGCGCAACAGCGCGTTGGTGGTTTCGACGCGATGAGCGAGCACGCGCATGACCTCCACCGCCATGGTGGGAAAATCGGTGACCATGCGGAAGAACAGATCCTTGGTGATCTTCAACGTCGTCGTCGGCGCCGTGGCGGTGATCGTCGCCGTGCGCGGCACGTCGCCCAGAATTCCGATCTCGCCGATGATCTCATCCTTGCCGAGACGCGCCACGCGGGTGCGCGCGCCATTGGGCGATTCCACGTCCACCGCCACTTCGCCGTCGACGATGATATAGGCGGCATCGGCCGCGTCGCCCTGGTGGAACAGCACGTCCTCGACCTGGAACACGGCACGCTCGCTGGTGAAGGCGAGCAGCTTCAGCTTGGCCGGGTCCACCTTGGAAAACAGCTGTATGCGCCGCAACATCTCCACTTCTTCATTGAGACTCATGTCTATCCCTCATTGTGCCGCGACCTCGGAAAGCGCACCGGTCTTGCGCGCGAGCAGCTCTTCCGGCTTGCCCTGTTCGGCGATGCGGCCTTCCTTCATGACCAGCAGGCGCTGGAATCCGGCGGCCTGATCGGCATGGCGCAGGACCCAAAGGACGCCCTTCTCCTGGCGCGCCTTCAGAATGTTCTTCACGATGCGGGCTTGGGCCGCGGCATCGAGCAGGGCCGTTGCTTCATTGACGATCAGATAAGCGGGGCGCTTCAGCAGCGCGCGCGCCAGCCCGATCTTCTGGCGCTGACCCGCGGTCAGGCGCTTGCCGGCAATACCGGCCTGATAGTCGAGGCCGATGCGCAGCACCG
>JBGPNG010000175.1:0-4920 GCA_041487395.1 Dongiaceae bacterium | reverse complement strand
GCGCTCGATCCGCTCCTGGAAATAGCGGATATCGCGCTCGACCGGTTTCAAATGCTCTCCCGCCAATATGCCGTCCGGGTGGGCCATCAACTCCTGGCGCTGGGCCTGCAATTCGGCCAGTTGCCCCTGCAGCTTGGCGAGCCCGGCAGGCGTGACATAGTTCGGATGCGGGCTTTGGGGCCGCTCCGGCAATTCCTCGCCTGAGGTATTGGCGTCGTCTTCCTTCATGAATGCGCGGCTCATGGCGAAAGCATGGGTCGGTTGCCGCCGGCCGGCAAGAGGATTGTTGCCGGCTCCGAGATAGGATTAGATCGACCGCTTCGAAGTAAAGGGGGGCCCGCGCCATGTCATCGGTCGAATGCGTCCATAAAATCCGCAGCATATTGGGCGAGGGCCCGCTGTGGGATGAGGCGGAAAAGTGCCTATTTTGGCTCGATTTGCGCAAACCCGCGATATACCGCTTCGATCCGGCCACCGGGCGAAATGTCAAGATCAAGGCTTCCCTCCAAGGGTATATCGGCGGCATGGTGCTGCGGGCCAAGGGCGGAATGATGGCCCTCGATCAACGGGGAATCTTCGCCATCAACGGCAAGAGCGGCGCCTTGAAGGTCTTTGCCAAGCCCGCCAAGGATATGCGCCAACTCTGGTTCAACGATGCCAAATGCGACCGTCAGGGAAATCTCTGGGCTGGCGTCGGCGACCGCAAGGAGGCAAAGCCGATCGGCGTCTTCTATCGGGTCGGCCCCAAGGGCAAGGCGACCAAGATCGACAGCAAATTCATCTGCCCGAATGGCCCCGCTTTCAGCCCCGACGGGCGCGTCTGTTATTTCGCCGACAGCTACGCCAGCAAGATCTATCGCTACGACATCGATCCCGTCACGGGCAAGGTCGGCCCCCGTCGCCTGTTTGCCGCCGTACCGGAGGGCCAGGGCGTGCCCGACGGTATGACCGTGGATGCCGAAGGTGGCGTCTGGTCTTGCCAATGGGATGGCTGGCGCATCACGCGTTACGATCCCCGAGGCAATGTCGACCGCGTCATCGACGCGCCGGTGCCGCGACCGACGGCGGTCGGTTTCGGCGGCGAGGACCTTGGCACGCTCTACATCACCAGCGCCTCCATCGGTTTGAATCGCCAGCAACTGAAACAGGCGCCGCTTTCCGGCAGCGTGTTCGCCTGCCGACCGGGAGTGCGCGGTCTGGTCGAGCCCCGCTTCGCGGGCTAGAACGGCGCGGATGGGCGAGACTTGCGATGTCGCCATCATTGGCGGCGGGGTGGTCGGCAGCGCGATTGCGTATTTCCTGCTGGGCCAGACCTCTTTCAAGGGCCGTGTCGTGGTCATCGAGAAGGACCCGACCTATGCGGATGCGGCGACGTCGCGGTCGGTCGGCGGCATCCGCCAGCAATTCTCAACACCGGAAAATATCGCCATGTCCACCTTCGGTGCCGCCTTCGTCAAAGGCATCGCCGACTACCTGACGGTGGACGGCGAACGGCCGAATGTGCCTTTCACCGAATGGGGCTATCTGTTTCTCGCCAGTGCTGCCGGAATGGGCGTGCTGAAGACCAACCATGCCACTCAAACAAGGCTTGGGGCCGATATCGCGCTGATGACTCCCGATCAGCTCAAGGCGCAATTCCCCTGGCTCAATGTCGAAGATCTCGCCGGCGGCAGCTTCGGGCGTTCAAACGAAGGTTGGACGGACCCCTATAGCCTGCTGCAGGCATTCAAACGCAAGGCCCGCGCGCTGGGGGCAATATATCTGAACGACGAAGTCGTCGGCATCGAGCGCCACGGTGGACGCATCGAGGCCGTGCAATTGGCCAAGGGCGGACGGCTTGCCTGCGGCAGCATGGTCGACAGCGCCGGCTATCACGCCCACAAAATCGCATCCATGGCCGGGATCGACCTGCCGATCCGGCCACGCAAGCGCTGCGTGTTCGTTTTCGACTGCAAGGCGCCGATCGAACGGCCGCCGCTGCTGATCGATCCGAGCGGCGTCTATTTCCGGTCCGAAGGCGCCAGTTTCATCGGTGGCGTGGCGCCACCGGAAGACAATGACCCCGATTGCCTGGATTTCGAGATCGACTACAGCCTGTTCGAAGACACGGTCTGGCCGACGCTTGCCCATCGGGTACCGGCGTTCGAGGTGATCAAGCTCATTCGCGCCTGGGCCGGTCACTACGACTACAACACCCTCGACCAGAACGCGATCCTGGGGCCCCATCCGGAGATCACGAATTTCTATTTCGCCACCGGCTTCAGCGGCCATGGCCTACAGCAATCCCCGGCGGCCGGTCGCGCCACGGCGGAGATGATCGCCTATGGCGCTTATCGCAGCCTCGATCTGACGCGTTTCGGCTACGAGCGCATCCGGGCCGGCCGGCCGATCGTCGAGTTGAACGTGGTCTGACTTCCATGGGAATATGAGCCATGTCGAACATCGCTCTCGTCTCCGTGCTCTGCAAGGACAACCCCGGCCTGATCGCCGCGATTGCCGGCCGCCTGTACGACATCGGCGCCAATCTGGGCGATACGACCTTTGCCGTGCTCGGCGGCGCCGCGGAATTGAACGCAGTGTGCGAGCTGCCGCAGGACGTGACTCTGGCCAGCGTGGAAAAGGATCTGAATCGGCTGAAGGAGCTGGCCGGCGCCAAGATTTCGGTGACGCCTTTCGCCTATGAGCCGACCCATGCCGAACAGGCGCACATCACCCATCGTATCGAGATTACCGGTCGCGACAGCCCCGGGCTCGTCGCCCGCCTGTCGGAAGTGTTCGTTCAATTCGGCGCCAATATCGTGCGGTTGAATTCAGAACATTTGCCGGGCAGCGGCGAGACTCACTACATGCTGCGAATGGCGGTGTTCATTCCGAAGGAAAAAGCCAGCACTTGCCTGGCCACCGTGGCGAATACCGCCGCGCAAATCGCCCTCACTTGTCGCTGGGAAGAAACGTAAGGCTGGCCCAAGCACGCCGGCGTCATCCCAAAGCGCGAGCCTTGCTCACAGTTTCGGGCAGCTCAGGTTCTGCTGGGCCTCGGTGTCGTCGGTCTGAAAGATCGTCCGATCGGCGCAATTGCTGTTGTAGGCGTTGACCTCTGCATTCAGCGCATTGGTCGATCGCTGCAACGCCGGCAATGCGCTCTCGCGCACTTGCTGCTGCACGCGACTGCGCAGGTCGATCAGTTCACCCAACTGGTCCTGCGCCAGACTGTCTTCGGGGCTCATGGTGGCACTCAGCTGGTTGATCTGATCGGTCAGGCGCTTGACCTGCGCCAGCCGATCTTTATAGGCCGCGTTCTTGTCCGCCGTCTGGGCCCGCATCAGTTCTATCTTGCGCTCCTGGCAGGTGCAGGCACGGATTTCCGGCACCGTCAGCGCCGGTTTGGCCGATTGCGCCGTCGCGCTCAGGCTCAACAGCGGCGAGGCCGCCAGCAGCAGGCCCGGCAACCACCATCCTGCGGCGTGTCTCAATTGGTGCATCCCCTTGCTCATCCTCCACTCACCTGCATCATATATCGCCCTGCGGCGGAATTATGGCAGACCCGCCAGCGCCACGGCTTCATGCGGGCAAGCGCATAGCGCTTTTCCACTGTGCGCCGCGCTTGGGCCCGCAAATGCGCGCGCCAGATGGCGGAACTGAGGCGGAAAGTTATTATGAAGAAACAGAATTCGCATGGTCCGCGGCTCGAATATGGCGCCGATCATGCAACCATTAAGCCGTGCCTCAGTCGCCTTGGCAATCGAGCATGCCGGCCTATAACATGGCAGGGGCCGATGGGAGGGAGTTGGCTATGCGCATTGTCGTGCTCGGCAGCGGTGTGATCGGCGTCACGACGGCCTATTATCTTGCCGCAGAAGGCCATGAGGTAGTCGTCGTCGATCGCCAGAAGGCCGTCGGTCTCGAGACCAGCTTCGCCAACGCCGGCCTCATCGCGCCGGGCCATGTCTATTCCTGGGCGTCGCCCCGGGCGCCGAAGATTCTGCTGGAATCCCTGTTCCGCAAAGACACGGCGCTGAAGTTCCACTTGAAGGCCGACCCCAGGATGTGGGCGTGGAGCTTGCGGTTCCTCGCCAATTGCACCACCGCGCGCAGCCGCGCCAATACGCTGCGCAAATTGTCGCTCTGTCTCTATAGCCAGAATATGCTCGACGAACTGTGCCGCACGGCGAGCCTGGAATTCGACCGGGCCACCGTCGGGCTGCTCTATCTCTACCGCGACGCCGCCCATTTCCAATTGGCCATCGCCAATATGGCCTTGCTGAACGACAACGGGATGACGCTGCAGGCGGTCGATCCCGACCGCATTGTCCAATTGGAGCCACGGCTGGCCTCCGCCAAAGCCAAGCTCGCGGGCGCCATCTATGCGCCGACCGACGAGAGCGGCGATTGCCTGAAATTCACCGAACGCGTCGCGGTGGCGGCCGTCGGTCACGGCGTCGTTTTCATGTTCGATCACGCCATCCAGCGTATCGAGGCCTTAGGCGACCGGATCACGGGCGTCCTCACCGACCGAGGCAGGATCGAGGGCGATGCCTATGTATTGGCACTGGGCAGCTATAGCCCGCTGCTCGCCCGGCCGCTGGGCATCAAGCTGCCTGTCTATCCCGTCAAGGGTTACTCGGTCACGCTGCCGCTGGAAGAACACAAGGGTGCCCCCGAAATCGGCGGCGTCGACGAGGCCAATCTCGTGGCCTATGCGCGCCTCGGCGACCGGCTGCGCCTGACCGCGACCGCTGATTTCGCCGGATACGATACGAGCTATGACGCGGGCCATTTCGCGGGCATGCTACGCGTCGCCCGCGATTTGTTTCCCGACGCGGCGGCCTATGACAAGCCCAGCTATTGGGCCTGCCTGCGGCCCATGACGCCGGATGGACCGCCGATCCTGGGGCGCTGCCGCATGGCCAATCTCTATCT
>JBGPNG010000174.1:0-5008 GCA_041487395.1 Dongiaceae bacterium | reverse complement strand
CCGGCTGAAAGGCTTCCATGGCCAGATGGGCATGTTCATCCGCGCACTCGCCTACATGATGAGCCACGGCTCGGACGGCTTGCGCCAGGTCGCCGGCGATGCGGTGCTGAACGCCAATTACCTGTTGGCTTGCCTCAGCGATGATCTGACGCCGGCCTTCGAAGGGCCTTGCATGCATGAGGCGCTGTTCGACGACGGTTTCCTCAAAAACACGGGCGTGACCACGCTGGATTTCGCCAAGGCGATGATCGACGAGGGCTTCCATCCCATGACCATGTATTTCCCGCTGGTGGTTCACGGCGCGCTGCTGATGGAGCCGACGGAAACCGAGGGCAAGGAATCCCTCGACCAGTTCATCGGGGCGCTGCGCCGCCTCGCCCAGCGCGCCAAGCAAGGGGAAGCCGCGGCCTTCCATGCCGCACCGATGCTGACTCCGCGGCGGCGCCTCGACGAGACGGGTGCGGCGCGCAAGCCGGTGCTGCGCTGGCGGCCGCCGCCGCCGCAGGGCCGGGCGGCCGAATAGAGCGAAGCCTTGGTGGACATCCGCATCCGGCGGGCTACGCCGGCCGACCTCTCCGCCATCCTCGCCATGGTGCGCGAACTCGCGCTCTTCGAACGCGAGCCGCCCGCCAGCGTCGAGGCCCGCGAGGAAGATTACTTACGCGACTGCTTCGGACCGGAGCGCCGCTGCGAGATCCTGGTCGGCGAAGTCGACGGCGCGGTCCAGGGCTTCGCGCTTTTCTTCCACAACTACTCCACCTGGGTGGGCCGCGCCGGCATTCACGTGGAGGACCTGTTCGTGCGCGATGGCGCGCGCGGTCTCGGTCTGGGACGACGCCTGCTGGCGGCGGTCGCCCGTATCGCGATCGAGCGCGGCTGCCGGCGCTTCGATCTGGCGGTGCTGGATTGGAACCCGGCGCGAAAGGTTTATGAACATCTCGGCTTTACCGAGCAATCGCAATGGGTACCCTATCGCCTGGACGCCGACGGCATTGCCCGGCTTGCCGCGGACTCCGACAATTAGCCGATGCCGACGATTAAGGGAGAATTCGCATGGATCTTGGCATACGCGGGCGCAGCGCCATCGTCTGCGCCTCGAGCAAGGGCCTGGGCCGCGCCTGCGCCGAGGCGCTTGCGGCGGCCGGCGTCGATCTGGTGATCAACGCCCGTCATGGCGATGAACTGGAGCGAACCGCCGACGCGATTCGGCGCGCCAGTGGGGTGAAGGTGACGGCGGTCGCCGCCGATATCGCGACGCCGGCCGGCCGCCAGGCCGTTCTCGCCGCCGCACCCGCGCCCGATATCCTGATCAATAATGCCGGCGGGCCGCCGGCCGGCGACTTTCGCGACTGGAGCCGCGACGCCTGGCTGGCGGCAATCGACGCCAACATGCTGACGCCCATCGAGCTGATCAAGGCCACGGTCGACGGCATGATCGGCCGGGGTTTCGGGCGGATCGTCAACATAACCTCCTCCGAGGTGAAGGCGCCGATCCCCTCCCTCGGGCTCTCCAATGGCGCGCGATCGGGCCTGACGGGTTTCGTCGCCGGACTCGCGCGCAAGACGGTGCGTCACAATGTGACGATCAACAGCCTTCTTCCCGGCTCCTTCGCCACCGATCGCCTGGTCGGGTTCCTGCGCAAGGACGCAGATGACAGCGGGCGGCCCTATGACGAGGTCGCGGCCGAAGAAGCCGCATCGATCCCCGCCGGCCGCTTCGGGCAGCCGCCCGAATTTGGCGCGGCCTGTGCCTTTCTCTGCTCCGTCCATGCCGGCTACATCACGGGGCAGAATTGGCTGATGGACGGCGGTCATTATCCGGGGACGTTTTGAATTCGGGTCTGATGACTCTCATGCGTCGATAAGCTAAGGATCTGAGGCGAAATAAGCACCTCGGCCGACCATGGTTCGCCAGCCCCTCGCCCGCGATGCAGGAGAGGGGCAATCAGCGTGGTTATTCTGCCTCGAACACTAAGCGTGAGAATCCTGACCACCGGCGCCTAAGGACAAGGCCGTTTGGGATCGCGGCTGTCGCAGACCGAGGTCTGATCCAGATACGCCTCCCATGCCTTCAACATACTCTGAGGAATCGGCAGCGGCTTGGCGAGATCGAAGGGCGCGCCGCGCCAGATCCGCTGCACCAGATAGAAATGATCCTTGCCGCCGATCGCCTGGAAATAGGTGATCTCGCCTTTGCCCAGCTGCTTCACCTTGCTGCAATAGGTGACCCAGCGCGCCGCCGGCAGGCTGCTGGCCGTGCCGACACCGAGATCCTCCACATGGAGCGATTCGCAATTCTGGCGAAACCCCTCGACGACCTTTTGCTTGAGGTCGTTCGGTTTCGTCCCGCCATGACCGAAGAATACCTCGATCGTCGCCATCTGCGACCAGGAATCGACGCTTTGCCCGGCCGGCACATATTCGACCAGTTTGATGCCGTTGCCCGCGGCCCTATAGGCCTCGATCCAGCCGGCGATAGGCGGCACCAAAAGGTTCTCGCCTTGCAATGCGGCGAGCGCCAGATTCGGGGCTGCAATCATCACACCGATTAAGAGATACAGCCGGCGCATGGCATCTTTCATGGCTCAAAATGTAGGAATTAAGCAAGGTAATGCCTGTGATTAACCTTTGGTTAACCTTTTCGATGTTCTATAAATCCGTCTAGCCCCTCCCCAAACTAGACATGACTACCCCAGAGCAGGGCCGCGGTTCCCCAAGCCGCGGCCCTAACTCTTTGTAAGGTCTGAGTTTTCTTGACCGCCTAATAGGCGAATTCAGAAAACAGCGGATCGACGGAACCGCCCCATCGACCGTTAAATAGCCCGAGTTTTTCTTCGGCAGGCGTAACGCCGGAATCGGCGATTCGGTCCAGGGTGTTGAGGAAATGTGATTCGTCGCCGCCCATGCGGTCGAGCTTGTGCCGCCGGGTCAGGCCGCCATGGGCGATATGCAGGATTTCGCGGGCGAGTTCGCGCAGCGGTCTGCCGCGCAACGAGGTCTTGAGGGCGCGCCGAGGCACTTCGCTGCGCAGTGCTGCCATCTCGGCCGTGGTCCAGTCCTTCACCAGATCCCAGGCCGCGTCGAGCGACTGCGAATCATAGACCAGCCCGACCCAGAGCGCCGGCAGCGCGCAGAGCCGATCCCAAGGCCCGCCATCCGCGCCGCGCATCTCCAGGAATCGCTTCAGCCGGACTTCGGGAAATGCCGTGGTCATGTGGTCGACCCAATCGCCCATGCCGGGAATTTCCCCCGGCAGCGCCGGCAAGCGCCCGGCGATGAAATCGCGGAAGGATTGCCCGCTGGCATCGATGTAGCGGCCGTCCCGATAGACGAAATACATGGGCATATCGAGCAGATAGTCGACGTAGCGCTCGAAGCCCATCCCGGGCTCGAAGACGAAGGGCAGCATGCCGCTGCGGTCGGGATCGGTGTCGGTCCAGATATGGCTGCGATAACTGAAGAAGCCATTGGGCTTGCCCTCGGTAAAGGGCGAATCGGCGAACAGCGCGGTTGCCAGCGGCTGCAGCGCCAGGCCGACGCGCATCTTCTTCACCATGTCGGCCTCGCTCTCGAAGTCGAGGTTCACCTGCACGGTGCAGGTGCGCAGCATCATGTCGAGGCCAAGCTTGCCCTTCTTGGGCATGTAATCGCCCATGATCTTGTAGCGGCCCTTCGGCATCCACGGCGTCTCGGCCCGCGACCATTTCGGCTGAAAGCCCATGCCCAGCATGCCGATGCCGAGTTCGGTACCGACCTCCTTCACCTGCTTCAAATGGGTCTGCACTTCGTCGCAGGTCTTGTGGATCGTCTCGACCGGCGCGCCGGAGAGTTCGAACTGACCGCCCGGCTCGAGTGTGATGCTGCAGCCGCCGTTGGCCAGCGCGATGACGTTGCCGTTCTCTTCGATCGGCTGCCAGCCGAAGCGCTGCATGGCCCGCAGCAGGGCCCCGATTCCGTTCGGCCCTTCATAGGGCAAGGTGCGCAGCGATTTCAGGTCGAAGGCGAACTTCTCATGCTCCGTACCGATGCGCCATTCCGCCGGCGGCTTGTTTCCCTGCTCGATGTATTCCACGAGCTGGCGCTTGTCGGTGATCGGTTCGCCGCGCGATTTCGGAGGTGCGGACATCGGTTCGTATGCCTTTCGGAATGCGAGGGCGAGCTGCGGGGCAATTCAACGGGCCGGCGGACGTTCCCGACCATCGCCGAGAATCGCCTGCCAGCAGGCGAGCGCTGCAAGCGCGGCCGTGTCGGCGCGAAGCACGCGCGGCCCCAAACCGACGGCGCTAACAAATGGCAGTTTGCCGAGAGCGTCAAGCTCGGATCGCGCAAATCCGCCCTCCGGTCCGGTCATGACGGCGTAGGCTTCGCCGGCGGGCATATGGCGAAGCGCTTCCGCGATCGGCAATGCGGCGCCGAATTCGGCGCAGACCAATAGCCGGCGCGCCGGAGACCAGCTTGCCAATAGCTCACCCAGTTTCGCGGGCGTGCGTATCTCAGGAACGTCGAGGCGCTCCGTCTGTTCGGCTGCCGCCATGGCATGGGCGCGCAACCGCTCCACATTCACCCGCGTCATCGCGGTGTGCTGGGTGAAGACCGGCAAGAGACAGCGGCAGCCTAGCTCCGTCGCCTTCTCGGCCAGCACATCGATACGGTCGCGCTTGATCGGCGCAAAGACCAGCCAAAGGTCGGGTGTGGCCCGCTGGGATCGCGTCCGATTCTCGACGGAAAGCCGCGCCGATGTCTTGGTCAGACGCTCGATCGATGCCTGCCATTCGCCATCGCGCCCGTTGAAGAGCCGCAACGACGCCCCCGGTTCGCGGCGCAGCACGTCGCGCAGGTAATGGGCCCGCGCGCCATCAAGCGCCACGGCGGCGCCGGCCGCCAGCGATGCCTCGACGTATAGGCGCGGAATCATCCCAATCGCAACTCCTCCGTGGACAGACTTAGACAGCGGATCGATACAGGCACCGGCTGCCAACCATCCCTTGGCATCGAACCACTGAATTCT
>JBGPNG010000173.1:0-5014 GCA_041487395.1 Dongiaceae bacterium | reverse complement strand
CGACATTTCTTCGATTTCCGAAAGCCGCGTTTCCTGGCTTGGCGTTTCGTCCACCAACCAATCCTGCCATTCGCCCTCGCCATCGATGCGCAGCGGGGCATTCAGCGAATTGTCGGGGGCGGCGAGGCGACGGTTCATGGACACCACGTCTTCCGCCGGCACGTCGAGGCGTTCGGATATGGTCTTGACCTGCTCGGCCGATAGATCGCCCTCCTCGATCGCCTTGATCTGACCCTTCACGCGGCGCAGGTTGAAGAACAGCTTCTTCTGCGCCGCCGTCGTGCCGATCTTCACCAGCGACCAGCTGTGCAAGATGTATTCTTGAATGGCCGCGCGGATCCACCACATGGCATATGTGGCCAGACGAAAGCCGCGGTCGGGGTCGAAGCGCTTCACGGCCTGCATCATGCCCACATTGCCTTCGGCGATCAGTTCGTTGATGGGCAGGCCATAGCCGCGATAGCCCATGGCGATCTTCGCCACCAGGCGCAGATGGCTGGTGACCAGGCGATGGGCAGCCTCGGGGTCCTCATGCGCGCGCCAGCGCTTGGCCAACATGAATTCCTCGTTCGGCTCGAGCATGGGAAATTTGCGAACCTCCTGCAGGTAACGGGAGAGCCCGCTGTCCGCGTTGAGGCGAGGCAAGGTGCGCGTGGCTGTCATTTATCCCCTCCTGGCGCCTCGGTCCGCTGCGGCAGCGCGGCAAACCGAGGTTCAAGGAATAATGTGGGCTCGGAGGTGAGTCCGGTTAAGAATGGCTTATCAAACTACTCAACTATTGTCAATTTCCGTTTTGTTACAAACTGTTAATAAGATTTTGTAGATCCGGAGGCAGCGGGCTTCGGAAGCGCAGCCGCTCCCCCGTTCGCGGATGCACAAAACCAAGGCTTTCCGCATGAAGGGCCTGGCGATGGAACCCGGCGAGGGCGGTCCGGGCCCCGGGGCTGAGCCGCCTTCGGCGCTCGGCCGTCGGCTGGCCATAGACAGGGTCGCCCAGGAGGGGATGGCCGATGAAGGCCAAATGGACGCGGATCTGATGCGTCCGCCCGGTGGCAAGGCGGCATTCCACCAAGCTCGCCCCCAGGCCGAACACGCGGATCACGCGATAGCGGGTCAGCGCCGTCTTGCCGCCGCGCTTCACTACGGCCATGCGTTTGCGATCGACCGGGTGGCGGCCGATGGCGCCCTCGATCTCGCCTTGGCGCGGCTCCGGACAGCCCCAGACGACAGCCCGATAGGCCCGTTCGATGCGCCGCGCGGCGAAGTCGGCCGCAAGGGCCCGATGCGCCGCGTCGTTCTTGGCGGCGACGATCAGGCCGCTGGTATCCTTATCCAGGCGATGGACGATGCCGGGCCGGCGCTCTCCGCCGATGCCGGAAAGAGAATCGCCGCAATGCGCGATCAGCGCATTGACCAGGGTGCGGTCGGGATTGCCGGGAGCCGGATGGACGACCATGCCCGCCGGCTTGTCGACCACGATCAGATCCTCGTCCTCGTAGACGATGGTGAGGTCCATCGCTTGGCCCTCGGGCTTCGCGGCCGTGGGCTGCGGCACCACCACCGCGAAAACCTGGCCCGGTTTGACCCGTTGGGAGGGGTCGGATAAGGTCGCGCCGCCGGCGCTGATATGGCCCGCCTCGATCAATTGCTTGAGGCGGCTGCGCGACAGCCCGGCCAGCCGCCGAGCGAGAAATCGGTCGAGTCTTTCGCCGGCATCTTCGGCGCCGGCGGAGATCGGCGGCGGCTGTTCCACGATCGGGTTTTCCTTAGGGGTGCCGGGCATCGCCCGCGACACTGGACCGAAACGATGCAGCCTCTCAAGGTTCTTGTCATTGTCTTGGGCGTGGTGATCGTCATCGGCCTGGCAGTCGTCGTCGTCACGATCGCCAATCACTTCGGCAAGCCTGGCTCGGCCGGCCGCAGTTTCGACACGGCCGGCCTGGCGCTGCCCAAGGGCTGCCATGTGGTCGAGATGGCCGCGGCGGGGACGCGCCTGGCGCTTCGCCTGGGCGACGGGTCCGATTGCCAGGTGATCCTGCTGGTCGATCCCGAAAGCGGGCGCGAGATGGGTCGTATCGGGCTGCTGGCGCAGCCGTAAGGGGAGGAGAGCCATGAATTTCTGCAGCGACAATGTGACTGGGGCCGCGCCGGAAATTTTGGCCGCCATCGCGGCGGCCAACGACGGGGCGCTCGCCTCCTACGGCGCCGATCGATTGACCGCGCGGGTCGAGGCGAAGCTCAAGGAAATTTTCGAGACCGACCTGGCTGCCTTTCCAGTCGCGACCGGCACCGCCGCCAATGCGCTGGCGCTTTCCTGCCTGGCGCCTGCCTGGGGCGCCATCTATTGCCATCGCGATGCCCATGTGGCCGTCGATGAATGCGGCGCGCCCGAGTTCTATACCGGGGGCGCAAAGCTGGTGGATCTGCCGGGCGACCATGGCAAGCTGAGCGCGGCCCAACTGGCCGACGAGCTGGCCCATTCCGGCAAGGGCGTGGTCCATCACGTGCAGGCGGCCGCCATCACGCTGACCCAGGCGACGGAAGCGGGCACCTGCTATCGCGCGGCCGAAGTGGCGGCGATCGGCGAAGTCGGGCGCGGCTACGGATTGCGCTTGCATATGGACGGCGCGCGCTTCGCCAATGCGCTGGCCTTCCTGGGAACGAGCCCGGCCGAGTTCACCTGGCGCGCGGGCGTGGATATTCTCTCCTTCGGCGCCACCAAGAACGGCGCGCTTGCCGCCGAGGCGGTGGTGATCTTCGACAAGAAGCTGGCCGAGGAATTCGCCTTTCGTCGCAAGCGGGCGGGGCATCTCTTTTCCAAGATGCGCTTCCTCTCGGCCCAGCTCGACGCCTATCTGGAAGGCGGGCTGTGGCTGAAGACCGCGCGTCACGCCAATGCCATGGCCAAGCGCTTGGCCGAGGGGCTGCAGACGGTGCCGGGCGCCACATTCGCCCATCCGGTCGAGGCCAATGAAATCTTCGTCGATCTGCCGGAAACGGCGATCCGCGGACTCATCGCCGAGGGTTTCGAATTCTATCGCTGGCTGGGCGAGGGCAAGACCCTGCTGCGCCTCGTCACTGCCCATGACACGAAGGAGGCCGATGTCGCAGCCTTCATCGCCTCGGCCAAGCGCCATGCGGCACAAGCGAACGAGCGGGTGGCGTAGAGGCGAAGCCGCGCGAAACGTTTCCCGCTTGATCGGGCGGGCGCCGTTCGCTAAGAGAGCGGCTTCGGCCCAAGGTCCCCTTCGTCTAGTGGCCCAGGACACCGCCCTCTCACGGCGGTAACAGGGGTTCAAATCCCCTAGGGGACGCCAATTTCGCCCAAACAGCATAATTGCGGGGACACAATACTTAATAGGCGGCGATGAATTAGGTATTATGTCCACCGAAATCGGCATCTATTTTCTCGCCGCCCTTCACCTCGCCAGCGCCATGATTTGGATGCGCTGAATATCGATTCGTCCTAGTCTGTTACCGGGGCGCATCGGCACACGCCTCCGTCATCAATGTACGCAACACCAAGAGTCTGTTTTTACCGAGAGGGGAAAATGAACGAGGACGTATTCAACATGAGCATCCGCAAATTTCTCAAAAAAGTCGGGGTAACGGCGCAGCGCTCAATCGAGGTGACGGTACGGGAATCCCTGTCGAAGGGGAGTCTAAAAGGTAACGAGAGACTTCCGGTCAAGATTACTTTGACGCTGGGCCGAGCCGACCTCAACGTCGTCATTGATGGTGATATCGAACTTGAGTAAGGCGCCTAAGACTTGCCGCGGAGATTCGATGACGAATGCCAAATCAAGGGACATAATACTCAATAGGCGGCTACGAATTAAGTATTATGTCCCCCGATTCCCTATGTCCCCCGATTCCCTGTGTCTCGTATTCGAACGTAATGTGGTTCTGATTCCGTTCGTCGCTGACGAGGAGGCCCCAACGGCCCGTTACAACTATTTGCACATCGCCGATCCTACCAGCCATGAAACCTCCTACCGGTTCTTCACTCACCGATATCACGCATACCGCGTCGCCAGTGCACAAATGGCACGTTGGAAGCTCGTTACACCCGCTTTCGTTGTTGCACGGCCATTTCCAACGCATGGCGGATGAAGCGCTGGTAGGGCACGCCCGCCTTGGCTGCCGACGCCTTCACGGCCTTCAGCAGCGGCTTCGGTAGGCGCATATTCACGCGCTCGCTCTTGGGCTGAAACTCGAAGCGCACTGTCCGCAGGCCGGAGAGATCGTATTCGGTCAGGTCAGCCTTGGCGACAAAGTCTTCCGCTTCTTTATCGCTTCGCAGTTTTGGCAGCTTCTTCTTCATAGTATTTGATCTCCTTCATGTGCATGTAGCGGGCGCTGATTGGCCGAATGAACGTCTCGCCACCGCGCTTCCGGAGCGTGAACACAACTACAACGCTCCGACCCTTGTCGGTTTTGCCTATAGCCTTGAACCGCGTCTCACCGCGCGAGTGCGCCGGATCAGGAAACACCGCGATCGGCCTCTGAAACAGGGATTCGATCGCCGCCACCGAGACGCCGTGTTTCCGGCACTTGTCCCGGTTCGCATCATCCCATTCAAATCCGGCAACCCGCGGGTCCATCCGTTAACATGGAATTCGTACACCCATTTGTCAATACATCAGTGGACGTGCGTGGAACGAACGCGTGCCGTCACCCGATGTATCGCCGAGATCTTGGTGCAGTCCTGGCCGGGCGTGTAACAGACCTGCCAGGTCGGTTGATCGGCGCTGGCACTGAGCACAAAGGCCGCCGGGAAGGCCGCCGTGGGTGCTACGCGGGTGAGGGTTGCCTGAGTTCCGGGGACATAATACTTAATAGGCGGCGGCAAATTAGGTATTATGTCCCACGAATACGCGGATTCGTCCCCCGAATTCGCGCCTCTCCACGAAGGCCGTGGCCTGGTGGCCTGCCCTGTCGAAAATGATCCAAGTCTAGAGTTAGGATTGGATCGCTTCTGAAGGGAGGAATTGGAATTGCGGGGAATTGCGGG
>JBGPNG010000172.1:0-5025 GCA_041487395.1 Dongiaceae bacterium | reverse complement strand
CCCCTCCTCCGGCCTGATGATCCAGGGCGATCGCGACGACGTGGTGCCCCACGAGGCGGTGGCAAAATTGGTGCACAAGTTGAGCAATCAGCGCGACATCAAGATCGACTACCGGATCATCAAAGGCGCCAACCACTTCTTCAACGATCATCTCGACCAGTTGAGGAGCAACGTGGACGACTTTCTGTCGCGCGTGCTTCCGGTGCCGATCAAGGGCAAGACCAAGGCCGCGGCGCGCTGAAGCCCGGATCGAAGCTGGCCCTTAAGCCACTGCGCGATCGAGGCGGCCACCGGTCATGGGACGCGGCACGCCGGTGGTCGTCGGCAGGCTGAGGGGCAGGCCGGCGAGCGTCCGCACGGCCAGATAGGCGAAGGCTTGGGCTTCCAAGACATCGCCGTTCCATCCCGCATTTTCGACCGGCTCGACCGGCACGCCCAGGGCCGCGCGCAATGCCGACATCAGCGCGGGATTGTGCCGTCCGCCGCCGGTGACGAGCCAGCGTCCGGGGACCTCAGGAAGCTCTTCCCGGGCTCGTACGACGGATTCCGTGGTGAAGGCGACCAAGGTGGCGGCCCCATCGGTCGCCGTCATGCCGGCAAGGACGGCGAGATCGAAGGCATCCCGGTCGAGCGACTTGGGCGCCGGTCGATCGAAATAGGCATGGGCAAGAAGTGCCGCCAGCGCCTTTCGGTTGACCTGCCCCGATGAGGCGAGCCGGCCGTCGAGATCCACCGGCCGACCGGTATGACGAAGCGCCCAATCATCGATCAGCGCATTGCCGGGGCCGGTATCGAAGGCCAGCAGCGCGTCCTCGCCGCGGCCGATCCAGCTGACATTGGCGACGCCGCCGATATTGAGCACCGCCAGCGGTCGGTCGAGATCGCGCGCCAGAGCTTGATGGAAGAGGGGCACGAAGGGCGCACCCTGGCCGCCGGCCGCGACATCGGCGCTGCGGAAATCGCTGACGGTGTCGATGCCGGTCAATCTAGCCAGAAGGTTGCCATCGCCGATCTGCCAGGTGCGACGATTATGGGGTTCATGAAGGATCGTCTGACCGTGGAAGCCGACGACCGACACGGCCGATGGTTTCAGCCCCGCCTCGCCCAGGAGCCGCGCGATGGCTTGCCCATGGCGGCGGGTCAGTTCCACGCCGACTTCCTCCACCGGCCCGCGTCCGCCCAGGACGCTGTGCAGCCGGCGGCGGAATTCGTCCGAATAGGGCTCCGTCAGGGCCGGCCCGAAGGCGACGCGGGATCGTCCGTCGGTGGTCAACAATGCGGCATCGATGCCGTCGCAGGACGTACCGCTCATCAGGCCGAGGGCCAGGATCGGTTCGCTATTGACCATAGGTTTCACCGGTCGTCTGTGTTACATGACCGGCCGCAAACCGCAAGCCTGCGAGACACTGGGTCAGTTTGATGGTCTCATCCTTCGACAGGCTCAGGATGAGGCGAAAACAAGACCTCATGGTGAGCTTGTCGAACCATGAGGGCAAATTTACTCGCTACCGCCTTCGACAACGGAACGCAAGCATGAGCGAACCAAAATCCGAATTCCTGCGCAGCTTCATCGCCCGCGGCTATTTCCACCAGTGCACCGACCTGGAGGGCCTCGACGATCTCGCGGGCAAGGGAAACATCGTCGGCTATATCGGCTTCGACGCCACCGCGGATTCGCTGCATATCGGCAGCCTGGTCCAGATCATGCTGCTGCGCCGCCTGCAGCAGGCGGGCCACCGTCCCATCGTGCTCATGGGCGGCGGGACGACCAAGATCGGCGATCCCTCCGGCAAGGACGACAGCCGCAAGCTGCTCAGCGCCGACGATATCGCGCGCAACATCGCCGGCATCCAGCAAACCTTCGCGCGCTTCCTTTCCTTCGGCACGGACGCCAGCGACGCCATCATGGCCGACAATGCCGATTGGCTCGACGATCTCGCCTATATTCCGTTCCTGCGCGACTACGGCCGGCATTTCTCCGTCAACCGCATGCTGTCCTTCGACAGCGTACGCATGCGCCTGGAACGCGAGCATCCGTTGTCGTTCCTCGAGTTCAACTACATGGTACTGCAGGCCTATGATTTCCTCGAACTGGCCCGGCGCGAGGGTTGTGTGCTGCAGATGGGCGGCTCCGATCAATGGGGCAATATCGTCAACGGCGTCGAACTCGGCCGGCGGATCGATAACCGCGCCTTGTTCGGCCTGACGACGCCGCTCATCACCACGGCGAACGGCGCCAAGATGGGCAAGACCGCGGCCGGCGCCGTCTGGCTCAACCCCGACAGGCTCTCGCCCTACGACTACTGGCAATTCTGGCGCGATACCGCCGATGCCGATGTCGGACGGTTCTTGCGCATGTTCACCGATCTGCCGCTCGACGAAATCACCCGTCTGGAGGCTCTGCAAGGCCAGGAGATAAACGTCGCCAAGATCCTGTTGGCGACGGAGGCGACGTCCATGGCCCATGGCGGCGCTGCGGCGGCGGCGGCGGCGGAAACCGCGCGGCGTGTCTTCGGCGAAGGCGGCGCCGGCGAGGATCTGCCGCGCCTTAAGGTCGCGCGCGGCGATCTCGCCCGCGGCATCCCCGCCATCGATCTATTGCACCGCAGCGGGCTTGCCGCCAGCAAGAGCGACGCCCGCCGGCTCATCAAGGGCGGCGGCGGCCGCGTCAACGGCGAGCCCTTGGGCGACGATGCCGCGGTCCTGACGCTGGCCGATGTCGCCGCCGACGGCTACATCAAGCTAAGCGCGGGCAAGAAGAAGCACGCCCTCGTTCAACCGGTTTGATCGGACGTAGGCCGGGCTTCGGGTCGGCCGCTCATCTCCGATCTGCGGCGCTGCAAAAAGCGGCGGACGGCCGGATCGGGTTCGAGGCCGATTGCCAGTTGATAGGCTTGGTCGGCCGCCTCGACTTCGCCGTTGCGCGCCAGCAAGGCGGCGCGCGCCGCCCAATAGGACTGATATTCGGCGAGTTGTGCATCGAGGGCCAACGCGTCGAGCGCCGCAAGGCCGGCGGCCGGGCCGCGTGTCTCGGCGATGGCGATCGCCCTGTTGATTGCCACGACGGGCGAGTTCGTCATGACCGCTAAAACGTCGTAAATCTGTTCGATCGCCGCCCAGTCGGATCGACCGGTCCGCCGGCGAACGACATGGGCAGATTGAACCGCCGCCTCCAGCTGGTAGCGCCCGACCACGCCCATCGAGCCGGCGCGCAACAGCAAACCTTCGGCCTCGTCGATCAGCTTGGCGTCCCACAAAGCCATGTCCTGATCCGCGAGCGGCACGTACTCGCCTCGGCCGTCGCGTCTGGCGCCGCGCCGCGCTTCGGCGTGGAGCATGAGGGCCAGCAGGCCGAGCGCTTCGGGTTCTTCCGGCAGCAGCGAGGCGACGAGCCGGCCCAGCCAGATTCCTTCTTCGGCAAGATTGCGGCGCCGCAGCTCGGTGCCGGCCGGATCGGACCAGCCTTCGCTGAAAACGGCATAGATCGCTTCGAGCACCGCCTCCAGGCGCTCGCCGAGCTCCTCGCGCTCGGGTACCCGGAACGGAATGCCGGCTTGCCTGATCTTGTTCTTGGCCCGGACCAGCCGCTGACTCATGGCCGAGGGAGACAGCAGAAACGCCGAGGCGATCGCCGCAGCGTCGAAACCGAGGATGGTTTGAAGAATCAGCGCCGCTCGGACATTCGCGTCGATGGCCGGATGGGCACAGGCGAACATCAGCCGCAGGCGATCGTCGGGAATATAGGCTTGGCTTGCCGCCGAGGCCTCCATCTCCTCCGCCATCAAGCGCAGATGATCGGCGGCGCGTTCGCCGCCATGCCGCCGCCGCGCCGCATCGATCATCCTGTTTCGCGCCACGGCCATCAGCCACGCCTCGGGATTTCGAGGAATGCCATGCACAGGCCAATCGATCAGGGCGGCCGCGAAGGCCTCGGAGAGCGCGTCCTCGGCGCCGGCGACATCGCTGGTCCTCGCCGCAAGAAAGGCGACGAGCTTGCCGTAACCGCGCCGCGCCACCGCCTCTGCGGTTTGGCGGGCAAGCTCGTCGTCCTCCTGCGCCATCGCGGCCTTTTTTCTACATGGTCCAGATCGGGCGCACCTCGACGACGCCATGGCTGGCCGCCGGACAACGCGCCGCCCAGGACAGGGCCGCATCGAGATCGGGGGCGTCGATGATGTAATATCCCCCCAGTTGCTCCTTGGTCTCGGCATAAGGCCCATTCAGAACCTTGGTCTTGCCGTTGGCGATGCGCACCGTGGTGGCCGAGGTGGTCGGCTGCAGGCGGTCCCCGCCAGCCATCACGCCCGCCTTGATCATCGCCTGCGTATAGGCGCCATAGGCGGCCATCATCTGATCGACCTCCGCCTTGCTTGCCGCCTGCTGGCCCGCTTCGTTTGCAAAGATAAGCAGCATGTACTTCATCGGGATCTCCTTCACCCATTGAGGCCGGGCACCATGCTCTGCCGTCTCTATGACGTTTGAACCAGCCGGAATTCGACAGGACCGCCAATCGCCGGCATGCCGAATGCTGCCATGGGGCGGCTATCCCATGGCAAGCGGGCCCATGGCAAGCGGACTTGAGCCAGTCTAATTCTTCTTGCCGGGCGCGATATTGGGCGGCAGCGCCGTCGGCTGCCCGGAATTGTCCGGGAAAAGCCCGAATATTCCGCGCAGGAAGCCGGGGGTGAGCGCGGCCATGGGATTTACGATGATCGTGGGCAGCGAGAGCTTGCCGGTCGCATTGTAGACGACGGCAAAGATCCCGGTGCCTTCCCCGCCTGTCAGAAGAAACCCCACGACGGGAATTTGGCCCACCAGGCTGTTCAGCGCATAGGCCGGAACGACGGTGCCACGGATGTCGATCTTGTCGGTGTCGTAGTCGATATAGCCGGTCGCGGTCAGACCCAGCGACGGCCCATAGGTGCGGGCGAGCGGAATGTCGATCCGGCCGCCCGTCTTGGTGAAGTCACCGATGAATTTGTACATTTGAAATCCCTCGCCGGTCAGGGCATCGGCGAGGCCGGT
>JBGPNG010000171.1:0-5034 GCA_041487395.1 Dongiaceae bacterium | reverse complement strand
TGCAGCCGACGACGCATAGATGAAGGGCTTGTCCAGCGCCGTGCAGAAATCCCACAGCGCCAGCGAGAAACGGACGTTGTTCTCCGCCAATTGATCCCCATCGGTTTCCGTGGTAGCGGAGATGGCGCCCAAATGGACGACGCCGCGAACCCGATCGTGACGGTGGGAAAGCCAATCGAGGCATCGGGCGGGCGACACAAGCTCAGCAACCTCATGCTTGGCGATATTGCGCCATTTTTCGCCTTCGCCGAACGTATCGCAGACGATGACCCGCTCGCCGCGCGCCGCCAAGGCGGCAACGACGTTGGATCCGATGAACCCAGCCCCGCCGGTGACAAAAATCATGGCCGGCGGCTGCCCCCCATCTGCGCGATCGTGCCGGTCGTGCTGTGGCCCGGCAGAAGTTCGGCGAACAGCACGCGGCCGCCATAATTTTTCACCAGATCGGCGCCGACAACCTGGTCGATGCGATAGTCGGCGCCCTTGACCAGAATATCCGGCCGAAGCGCGCGGATCAGTTCGATGGGCGTATCCTCGTCGAACAGCAACACCAGATCGACAGCACTCATGGAGGCTAGCACAATGCCGCGCGCCGTCTCGTTCTGCACCGGCCGCTCGGGCCCCTTGAGCCGCCAGATTGAGGCGTCGCTGTTCAATCCCACGATCAGCCGGTCGGCAGCGCCGCGCGCCTGGCTCAACAGCGAGACATGTCCCGGGTGGATCAGATCGAAGCAGCCGTTGGTAAAGGCGATGCGCTCGCCGGCGGCGCGCCATATCGCGACGCGCTCCAGTGCCGTCTCCAGCGCGACCACCTTGGCTTCAGTCGCCAGCACGTCGCGGGCTTGCAACGCGCCCAGCAGATCGGCCGGGCGAACGACGGCGGTGCCAAGCTTGCCGGTCGCGATGCCGGCAGCGGTATTGGCGAGGCGGGCCGCCTGGGCGAGGTCGGCCCCCGCGGCAAGGGCAACGGCCAGCGTGGCGATGACCGTGTCGCCGGCACCCGAAACATCGAACACCTCGCGCGCTTCGGCGCAGAGATGGAGCGGCTCGGCGCTACCGGCGACCAACGTCATGCCGCGTTCGCCCCGGGTCGCGAGCACGGCACCAAGGCGCGCCTTCTTGATGGCCTGACGGGCCGCCGCGGCGACCGACGAGTCATCTTCCCCGGCGATGCCGGTTGCGGCAGCGAGTTCCGTGCGATTGGGTGTCAGCAAATCCGCCCCGGCATAGCGCCGGAAATCCCGGCTTTTCGGATCGGCGATCAGTTTCTTGCCCGCCCCATGGATCCTGGCGATGGCCGGCTGCAGCACCTCGTCGCCCAGCACGCCTTTCGCGTAGTCCGAAAGCAGCACGATGTCGACGGCGGGCAATGCCGCGTCGAGGGCGTCGAGCAGGCTGGCGGCAGTGGCACCCGACGCGGGCTGCGCCGTTTCGTCATCGGCACGCAACAACTGCTGGCGACCCGCCACGAAGCGGGTCTTGACCGTCGTGCGACGGCCAGGATCGGTCACCAATCGCACGGTGACACCTTGTTCACCGCCCAGCATCTCGGCGAGTTGGCGACCCGCGGCGTCATCGCCGATCAATCCGATCAGCACCGCCTTGCCGCCGAGGGCCGCGACATTGCGCGCGACGTTGCCCGCCCCACCCGCCATGGCGCGCAGGCTTTCCTGACGCAGCACGGGCACTGGCGCTTCCGGCGACATGCGATCCACGCTGCCATAGACATAGCGATCGAGCATGACGTCGCCCAGCACGAGAACCCGGGCGCGGGCCAAGCGCTCAACGAGGGCGTGGTCGGCGCTCATACCAAGCCCAGCTCCTGCTCGAGACCGGCGCAGAGCATCTGGCCAAGCGTGATGTGCATTTCCTGGATGCGGTCGGCCGTCCTGGCCGGAACGACGAGCAGCGGATCGGCAAGGCCGCGCAGCCGGCCGCCATCGCCTCCGCCAAAAGCCGCGGCCACCAGCCCCAGGCGCTTGGCTGCTTCCAAGGCCAGGATCACGTTCGGGCTGCGACCCGAAGTCGAGATGCCGAGCGCGATATCGCCCGGCCGTCCCAAGGCTTCGATCTGGCGTTGGAAAATGCGATCGAAACCGAGATCGTTGCCGCCGGCGGTAATGGCCGAACTGTCGGTGGTCAGCGCCAAAGCGGCGATGGGCGCCCGATCCTTGCGATAGCGGACCACCAGCTCAGTCGCCAAATGCTGGGCATCGCCGGCGCTTCCGCCATTGCCGAAGAACATGATCTTGCCGCCGCCGCGAATGCAGCGGACCCAGACGTCGAGCATGCGGCGAAATTCCGGGCCCAACGCCGCCTTGCTGGCGGCGGCCACGGCGAGATGCTCGTCGAATTCGCGCTCGAACAGATCCATCGCCCGCACTCTTACCCTATTCCATGGCCGGCGCGAAGGGCGTGCCGGGCCGCAATCGGCAGAAGCCGTTTGATCGGGAGATGTGTCGTCACGGGCCGGAATCTGGGACGACAAACCGGGCCCTGGCAAACGCCCGGTCGACGATTGACAAGAGCGACGCCAGGCCGGAGGCTGCCGCCGACCCACAGCGGAGACTATCCATGGATCTCGCCCTCCGAGCCAACAGCGATCTTGCCGATGCCCTCGTCGAAACCGAGGCGCAATATCGCGCCCGCCATCCCAAGAGTGCCGCGCGTCAAAGCGAAGCAGCGCAACATATGCCCGGCGGCAATACGCGCACGGTATTGTATTTCAGCCCATTCCCCCTGACCTGGGCCGCGGGCAAGGGCAATCGCCTGACCGATATCGATGGCCGGGAATACCTCGATTTGCTGGGCGAATATACGGCCGGGCTCTATGGCCATTCGGATCCGGTGATTCAGGCCGCCTTCAAGAAGGCGATCGACGACGGCACGGTCCTGGGCGGGCCCAACCAATACGAGGCGCGCCTGGCGGCGGCCATTCGTGCCCGCTTTCCCTCGGTCGAGCTGATCCGCTTCACCAATTCGGGCACCGAGGCCAATCTGCTGGCGCTCTCCGCCGTGCGGGCCCAGAGGCCCGGGCGCCCGCGGGTGATGGCCTTCGATCATGGCTATCACGGCAGCGTCTTCTACTTCAGCAAGAACAGTTCGGCCCTCAACATGCCGATCCCTTGGGTCGTCGGCGAATACAACGACGTCGATGGCACGCGCCGTCTGCTGCGCCAGCATGCCAAGGAGCTGGCCGCCGTGATCATCGAGCCGATGCAGGGCGGCGGGGGATGCATCGCCGGCACGCCCGAGTTCCTCGGCATGCTGCGCGAAGAATGCACGGCCCAGGGTATCGTCCTCATTTTCGACGAGGTGATGACCTCTCGCCTGTCGCCGGGCGGCATGCAGGCCAAGCTTGGCATTAAGCCCGACATGACCACCTTCGGCAAATATCTCGGCGGCGGCGCCAGCTTCGGCGCCTTCGGCGGCCGGCGCGATCTGATGGAGCGCTTCGATCCCACGCGGCCCGATTCATTGGCTCATGCCGGCACATTCAACAACAATGTGCTGTCGATGGCGGGCGGGTTGGCGGGATTGACGCAAGTCTTCACGCCGAGTGAAGCCGTGCGCCTCAACGCGCTGGGCGATCGGCTGCGCGAACAGATCAATCGGGTCGCGCGAAAACATGGCGCTGCCCTGCAGGCGACCGGCGTCGGTTCGCTCATCGGCCTGCATTTCGCCAGACGGCCGATCCTGACGCCCGCCCAAGCCCATCCCACGGACCCGGCAGCCGAGAAGGCGCTGCTCGACCTGCACAAGCTGTTCCATCTGGAAATGATCGATCGCGGCTATTACCTGGCGCGGCGCGGCTTTATCGCGCTGTCGCTGCCGACCACCGAGGCCGACACGGAGGGCTTCGTGGCGGCGATCGCCGATTTTCTGGAGACACGCGGCGCCTTGGTCGGGCGGGCTTTGCCGGCGGAGCTTTAGCTCGCCCCTAGATATGCGGCCAAGGCTCCGGCGGGTGCGGCGAACAACTCTGCGGTCGCCCCGTCGGCTAGGATGCGTCCGCCTTCGATGAACAGCGTGCGCCCGGCCGCGTGACGGGCGTCTTCGGGCTGGTGGCTGACGAAGAGTACGGTGAAGCCGCGATCGCGGGCGAGCGCGTTGACCAAGTCCAGCATCTCTCGCCGCTGGGCCGGTCCCAGCGCCGCAAAGGGTTCGTCCAGCAGCAGCAGCGGCTTGTTTCTTACCAGGCTGCGGGCGAGCGCCACTCGCTGGCGTTCTCCGCCCGAAAGCTGACCGGGCAGCCGCGCCTCCAGGCCTGCGAGCCCAACATGGTCGAGTGCCTCGGCCACCTGCGCGCGCGCAGCAGCATCGAGGTGCAATCCCGGGTCGAGGCCGAGGCCGACATTGTCGGCAACCGAAAGATGGGGAAACAGATTATGCTCCTGGAACAGCGAGGTCACCGGGCGGTGCGCCGGCGGCGCACCGGCGACATCGCGGCCCTCGATGAGAATACGCCCCGACTCCGGCGTCTCGAACCCGGCGATGAGTGCCAGCAATGTGCTCTTGCCGGCGCCGCTGGGCCCGATGACGGCAACGCACTCGCCTGCGGCGATCCGCAGGTCGAAACGCATCGTCATTTCTTCATAGCGGAACCGTACGCCTTCCAGCGCCAGCATGTCTGCGCGCTCAACCATGGGCGGGGCCACCGACCAGACGCTCCACCAGCGCAAAGCAACCGAAGGCAAGCGCAACGAGCAACAACGCCGTCGCCGCCGCGCCATCGAGACGATATGCCGCGAGTTGCTGATAGATCAGCAACGGCAGCGTCGCCGTTCTAGGCGTGCCGAACAGCGCGATGGCGCCGAGGTCGCCGAGCGAAAGCGCCGCCACCAACGCCATGGCAAGCCCGATCGGCCGGCGCAGCAGCGGCCCATCGATCAACCGCCACCGGTTCCAGCCGTGGATATCGAGACTGGCGCAGAGCCGGTCGTGGCGCTCCGCCGCTTCCCGCGCGGCCGGCGCCACGACGCGCATGACATAGGGCACGCCCATCAGCCCGTTTATGAGTGCAACGAGGCCGAG
>JBGPNG010000170.1:0-5046 GCA_041487395.1 Dongiaceae bacterium | reverse complement strand
CCGAGCGTGGCCAGGATTTTCGCCTTGCGCAGACGCCTCATGCCGGGCGCTCCACCAAAATGACGCGGAAATCATTGACATTGGTTCGTGTCGGGCCGGTGACGACCAGATCGCCGATGCCGGCGAAGAACCCGTAGCCGTCGTTATTGGCAAGCATGGCCTTGGCATCCAAGCCTTTCGCCCGTGCCCGCGCAAGGCTGTCCGGCGCGGCAATAGCGCCGGCGTTGTCTTCCGTGCCATCGATGCCGTCGGTATCGCAGGCGATGGCGTGGATGCCGGGATGCCCGTCCAGGGCGACTGCAAGCGCCAGAAGGAATTCTGCGTTGCGCCCGCCGCGGCCGGTGCCGCGCACCATCACCGTCGTCTCGCCGCCGGAGATGAGGGCGGCTGGGGCCGGTTGGGGCTGGCCGTGGTTGACGATCTGGCGGGCGATGCCGGCATGAACCAGCGCCACGTCGCGCGCCTCTCCTTCCAAGCTATCGCCCAGAATGATGGGCTGATAACCGGCATTTCGTGCGACAGCGGCGGCGGCCTCCAAGGCGCCCTGGGGACGGGCGATCAGTATCGTCCGGCATCCGGCCAGACGCGGATCGCCCGGCTTCGGCGTTTCGTCGGGCGAGGCGAGTCTAGCCGCCACAGCGGGCGAGGGGGCTATCCCATATTTCTCGAACACGGCGCGGGCATCGGCAAAGCTCGTGGGGTCGGCGACCGTCGGGCCGGAGCCGATGATCGAAACATCGTCGCCCGGCACGTCGGAGATCACCAGGGTCACCACCTTGGCCGGGTGGGCGCCGGCCGCCAGCCTGCCGCCCTTGATGGCCGAGAGATGCTTGCGCACGCAGTTCATTTCGGAAATCGCCGCACCGCATTTCAGCAAGGCCTTGTTGACCTGCTGCTTGTCGGCAAGCGTGAGCCCGGGGGCGGCCAATGCCAGCAACGCGGAAGCGCCGCCCGATATCAGGCAGAGCACGAGGTCGTCGGGACCGAGACCCTGGACCGATGAGAGAATGCGCCCGGCGGCGCGCTCGCCCGCCACGTCGGGCACGGGGTGGGAGGCCTCGACCACCTCGATGCGCTGGCAGGCAACGCCATGACCGTAGCGCGTGACGACGAGGCCGCCGAGCGGGCCCGGCCAATGCTGCTCCACCGCACGGGCCATCGACGCCGCGGCCTTGCCAGCGCCCACCACGACGGTGCGGCCCTTGGGAGGCGCCGGCAGATGGGGCGGCACGCAAAGCGTGGGGTCGCAAGCCGCCAGGGCGGCATCCAGCATGCGCCGCAGCAGGGCACGGGGTTTGTCGGGAGAGGTCAACTGGGCAAACCGGAGCGGTGGCACTGGCCGTTGGTGTGGAACCGGCCGTTGGTATAGAGGCGGGGCCCGGCGTGGGTCAACCGGCGCGCGGATCCGAACCCGGCTCGCCAGCCGGAGCAATGAAGCGCCGATGGGCCGGCCGCCCCGGCAGGCGAAAATCGGGGTTTACAGCGGCCGCCTACCACGGTTGACGGCCTCCCCTTCGGGTGAGGCCATTCTTTTTTAACCCTTCCTGGCTCGACAGGCGCCTCCAGCCGGGGCAGGGTAGCCGCCGAGCGCGACCTCCTTTGGCCGGCAAGGCGAGGTGGAACGGGGGGTCGGGCCATCGAGAAAGGGCTTTGGCCATGCGTTTGGAAGAAATGCTCGTCGCCGAGGGTGTGGTACGACCGGCCGACCTGGAACGGGCGGCCGAACGCGGCCAGATGCGGGGTGGGCGGATCACCGACAATCTGCTGGCGCTCAAACTGGTAACGCCCGAGCAGATCGCGGCGGCGATGAAGATGATGCCGCCGGCGATTCCCTCTTCCATCGAGGGGACGGGCGTCACGCGCGCGACATTGCATGCCTTGCTTCTGAAAGCCCTCTATCGTGGCGGAGTCGATAGCCTGCCGGGGCTGGTGGAGTTGATCAAGCTGCCGAGCCACATCATCGCCGGCCTGATCGATGAGGCGATCGAACAAAAACTGCTGAAGGTCACCGGCGCTCATGGGCGGAGCACGATACCGGTACTGACATATTCGCTGACCCCGGCCGGCCGTGGGGCCGTGGCCGAGGCGATGGAGAAGAACACATACATCGGTCCGGCGCCGGTGAGCCTGGGGGCCTATACCGACCGGGTGAGCCGGCAGAAGGTCTCCGGCGAGCGCGGCGATCCTAATCGCATTCGCGAGGCGTTGGCCGATCTCGTTCTGACGGAGGAGATCATCGACCATATCGGCCCGGCCATCGCCGCCGGCCGTTCCATCCTGTTCTATGGGCCGCCGGGCAACGGCAAGAGCTCGATCGCCAGGCGGATTGGCCGCGTCTTCTCCGATGTGATCCACATTCCCTATTGCATCGAAGTCGCGGGCCAGATCATCAAGATCTTCGATCCGAAGGTCCATGAGGGGGTCGAGCGAACGATCCCGCCCGGCATGCCGCGGTTGAAGCTGCGCCACGAGGATTTCGACCACCGCTGGGTCGCTTGCCGCCGGCCTGTGGTCGTCATCGGCGGGGAGTTCACTCTCGACATGCTGGAGCTGCGCTATATCGAGGAATCGAACTTCTACGAGGCGCCGCTGCATATCAAGGCGGTCGGCGGTACATTCGTGATCGACGATTTCGGGCGCCAGATTGCGCAACCCAAGGATCTGCTGAACCGCTGGATGATTCCGCTCGAGGAGAAGATCGACTATCTGAAGTTGCACACCGGGGCCACCTTCGCGGTGCCGTTCGACGAGCTGGTGCTATTCTGCACCAATCTGGCACCCACCGATCTGATGGACGCGGCCTTCCTGCGCCGCATCCCTTACAAGGTTCATCTGGGACCGCCCTCCATCGAACAATTCCGCGACATCCTGCGCCGGGTTGCCACGGAACACGGGCTGGAAATCACCCAGCCCTTGTTCGATTGGCTGATCGACGAGCTGCAGGCCCGCCGGCGCTTTTCGCTCGGCTGTTATCAACCGCGCTTCATCATCGACCATATCGTGGAAACCTGCGCCTTCGCGCATCGCCCGCCGGCAGTGAGCCAGGCGCTGATCAGCCGCGCGCTGGACAATCTCTATCCCCGCGAGGCGTAGCGCCTAGAACTCCGAGCGGCTGCGGCGGGTCAGTCGCGCGCCACGGCAATGCCGCCACGCAGGGCGCCGGCCGCAACATTGCCCCAGAGGACCGCGTGATCTTCGGGCAGCGGCCGGCTGTTGGGCATGGCGAGCCACAGACGCAGCAGGCGGCGGAACCGCCCAGCCGTGGCGTCGTCCGTGAAGGCATCGCGCGCGTGATAGATGACGTGATTGTTCAGGAACTGCATGTCGCCGGGGGCGAAATGCATGCGATAGCAGAGCGATTCCGCAACCTCGGCCAGTAGATCCATCGCTTCCATCTGCGGCGCCGTCAATCGCGGCACCTGCGGCAGTTTCTGCGCCGCCTCGATGTAGGTCCGCGAGTAATGGCTGGTGAAGCGGCCCTCGCGCAGCCCGAAGACCGGCAGCATATAGATCATCTCACCGCCGTTCATTTCCTCACCCAGGCGACTGCGCGGATAGGGACGATAGAGCAGCTCCAGCAAGTCGGGGCGCCGGCGCAGGATCTCGTTGTGGACGGCAACGGTGCTGGCGATCTTGCTGAGGCCGCCGGAGACGGCCTGGTCGATGCAGAGCAACCCCACCACATCCGTCCGGTCAGTGTGGAAGCGCAAGGGACCGTTGGAGACGGCGCGGGCGTAAGCCGAGAGAAAGCTGGCGCCGCTCTCCTCGCGCATTTCGCCATAGACCTGGCCGACCGTGGCGCCCTCGTCGCGGATGAGCTTGAGGCGCAAGCCGGCATGGCTTTGGGAGACCGGCGTGCCGAGATGAAGGCCGATGGCATACCAGATGGTCTTCAGATCCTCCTCGGCGTAGCGCTGGACGGGCAGGCCGGAGAGCTTGGCCAAGCCGCGGCCTTCCTCGAGGGTCTTTGCGATCCGGTCGAGCAGAGGGGCAGTCCAAGGCAGCGGGAAATCCGCACGGCGCAGATCGGCCCAGCCGAGGCCCCGCGCCTTTACCTGGGCTAGCGCCCCGTCGATCTCGGACACCATCGGCGCCGTCAACGCGAACTGCCAATCGCACGCGGCCGCGAGTTCGGTGCCGGTCCACACGAAAGGACCCTGGAGAGGTTGGCGCATGACGGAGCGACGTCCCGGATAGGTCTTGGGCGGCAGAATGCTTATCCCACCGGGTCCTGCTGTCAAGAAAGCGGGTTTGAGATCGGCCAATGGCGTCATGCCGGTGCTTCACGGGTATCTACCTATTGCAGCGGCGATCCGAAGAGAAATTCGCGGACACCTGGGACACGGGCCTTCAGCCGGCCCGGGCTGCGTCCGTTATCGCGGCGATTAGGCTGTCAGAGCGAACCGAACTGGGGGTCGGTCCAGGCAGCGCAGGAATTGCCCGGCTGCGCCGTGTAATTGGTTGGACGTCATTTATCGGGAGTCATAACTTGCGCGCTCTCAAAAAGGCCCTCGTACCCCTTGTCCTGGCGGGAACATTGGCCGGCTGCGCCTATGGCGGTGGCTATGGCGGCGGCTATTCGGCCTATGGGCCAAGCTATGGCTACAGCGAGGGCTATTCGGACTATGGGCCGGATTATGCCCCCGGCTACGCCTACGCCCCCGGCTATGCCTATGCCCCCGACCCTGGCTTTAGCTTTGGCTTCGGCTATTTCGGCGGCTCCGGCGGTGGCTACGACGACGGTTATCGCGGCAACGACGACTGGCACCACCATCACCACGGCCAGTATGGCGGCGGTTATGGCGGAGGCCAGAACGGCGGTTGGCAGCACGGCGGCCAGAATGGCGGTTGGCAAAACGGCGGCAACAACAATGGCCACCGGTGGCAAGGTAACGGCAACAACTTTGCCTCGAACGGGAACGGTCAATCCGGCGGCTGGCAGGGACAGCAGCGGAACTGGCAAGGCGGGCAACAGGGAAACTGGCAGAACCACCAGCAGCAGGGCAACGAACAGAGCCATCGTCCCCGGGGCAATCGCCAGCCCTG